>DATFOL010000044.1:0-5685 GCA_035265545.1 Gemmatimonadaceae bacterium
TGAGCGTCAGAGACACGGCGCGGGCGAGCATCGGCAGCGCCACCTTCAGCATTGACTACGGGCGCCCACTCGCGCGAGGCCGGCAACTGCTCGGCAATGTCCTCGCGTACGACCATGTGTGGCGCACCGGCGCCAACGCCGCGACGCAGTTCACGACCGCGGCACCGATCACGCTCGCCGGCATCGCGGTGCCCGCGGGCAGCTACACCCTGTGGACCCTTCCGCGCGCGAAGGGCGTCGACCTGATCGTGAACAAGCAGACGGGCCAGTGGGGCACTGGCTACGATGGTTCGCGCGACCTGGCGAGGGCGCCGATGGCGACGGAGACGCTGACGACGCCGGTCGAGAAGTTCACGATCTCCGTCGTCTCCGGCGAAAACAATCGCGGGACGCTCGCGATGGAGTGGGGATCGTTCCGGTGGACGGCGCCGATCGTTGTGCGGTGAGGCGCACGTCCCTGGCGTGAGGCATTCTACATCCTGCGGTGCTTCGCCGTTTCCTCGGAACTCAGTCGGAGGAACCTGACGGCGTTGTTGTAGAGGATGTCGCGCTTCTGCTCGGTGCTCAGTGATGGCGCTTTCGTCAGCGTCTCGAGGGCGATCTCGAGCACCCGTGGCCAGACCATCTGGTCTGAGCCCCACATGATCCGCTTTCCCAGGCCGGCATCGATCAGCCGCTCGAGTTGGGCGTAGAAGTGTGGGCGCGGATACGCCCAGTCGTTACCAGCGATGTCGACGTACACCTGCGGGTGGGCGTACATCACGGCGATCATCTCGTCCACGAGCGGTGAGGCGTAGTGCATCACATACAGGCGCAGCTTCGGATGGCGCACCAGCACCTCCTCGAGCTGGAAGGGGCTGGTGAGCCGGGCACGGTACTTCGGGTTGGCCCAGTAGGGACCACCGTACGCACCTTCGCCGAGATGCACTCCCACCGGGACGTCGAGCTCCTCGGCGAGCGCGAAGAAAGGCTCGAATCGCGGATCGTCCAGCGGTAGCCCTTCGTACTGCGGCGACACCTCGGCGAAGAGCGCGAGCTCGTGGTTGCCAACTAGCTGTCGAAGCTCGTCCACGCCGAGCGAGTCGGCCTCCCCGAAAGCGTGGGCCGGAATGATCCGGTCGGGTGCGGCCGCGCGCCACGCACGCACACGCTCGAGCGGGCCGGTGGTGACCGCGACGATGTTGTAGCGCGCGAGGAGCGCCAGGATCTCACGCTGGTTCGCCCCGTCGCTCGCGGCCGCCGGGATCGGCAATGGGCAACTCTTCATCTGGCTAAAGGTCGCCGGCGTGATCGGCTTCCGGGGATCCATCCCCTGGAAGGTGATCTCCTGGTCGTTTGCGCAGATCGGCATGCCGCCGCCGTAATCAGCCAATCGGTGCGCGTGCAGGTGCATGTCGATGATCGGCAACCGCTCCTGCGCCGCCGCCGAAGAAGCGGTCGACAGGACGAGGAAGTAGATCACGAGCGATCTCATGGCAGAGCGCCAGCGGTGAGACCGAGCAGGAGTCGATGCACTTGGCGGTTCTGGTGGCTCACGTACGCCGATCTACTTCGGTCGTCCCAAGTATCACGCGTGTGAACTGGTGAGGCCAGATGCGAGCACACCGGCCCGCCATGCCGCCTCCGTGCGCCGCCATCGCGCTCGTCCACCACGGCACGGCGTCACTCTGGCGGAGACTCGAACCGCGCGGCGACCACATCGTACGCGTCGTTGCCGAGCCGGGCACGCATCCACTCGAGCGCCGTCGACGACGCATGCTGCAGCCACAGCTTCACGTGCGCCGGATATCCCGACTCCGCGACCATCGAGAGAAAGCCGGTCCGTGAGACGACGCCCACGCGATGCTTCTCGATGATCGTACAGAGCCGCGGCGCATCCAGGATCACCGGGAGCAGCTCGTGGGTCGTGCCGGCCGAACGGGTCGCGTCCAGGCTCGCGACGATGCGTCGCGCCCGATCGCGCAGCTCCGGACTGTCCTCGTCAGCGGACTCGATGAGGTAGACCAGGCGCCAGAAGAGCCGCGTGTCGTCGGGAGCTCGCTCCCACGGCTCCGCGTCGCTCGCCGACACGTCGAGCGGGTCCTCGGCGAGCACCGGCCCGAGACGCTCGTGGATCGTCGCCAGCGGGATCGTGCCGGCTGCGTACTCCCGCAACAGTTCGACGAGCTCGCGTAGCTCCACGTGCGACTCAGGGTGCGGTGTGGGTCATCATGCGGGCGCGACGCGGACGTGGTCGTTCACGCCTCGTCCGGGAACAGCTCGTCATAGGACGGGTCGACGTACTCCCAGTCGTGCGCGTTGCGGGTCAGGTATTCGACGACACGCGCGATATCGTGCTCGGGTGCGATGTCGAGCACGAAGTAACGAGGATTGTAGCCCTCGTAGGTACAGCCGAGTGCGACGAGATCATGGAGGACCCGCTCGCGTGCCGGGTCCTCCTCGATGCCGGGAATCAGGATGAGACGCAGCGTGCGGTGGCCCGATTTCTCGACCACGCGCTCGAACACCGGGAACGCCGACGGCTCCTCGGACTCGGGCCGCGCCTCGACGATGTCCAGCCAGGACACCGAGTAGGCGTAGAACGGCGAGTTCTCGAGACGGTAGCGGTGCTCACCCATCGGCGTGGCCCACATGGTCTCGAACTCGCCGCCCGGGCCGTACAGCCCGACCTTCACCATCCCTTCGGTGTCCGTCATGCTCCCTGCTGGTCGGCGCCGAGTGAGAGATCCTTCGTGAGGTACTCCGCGTCTCCGTAGTCCGTCGGACGCGGGCCGAACCCGTCCCACATGTATCCGAGCGTCGGATAGAGCCGGCGCGCGTCGTCGTAGTCGGGCGTCATGCCCACGCCGATGCCGACGCGCTGCCGGCCCGCATCCCGTGGCCACATACGTGTCGTCCTCTCGTCAGCGTCGGCGCTCGTTCGTCGGCAAGGCGGGTGGGTCGTTCCCGCGAGATGCATCGTCAGGCGAGCCGGGCGACGACGCAGCGAGACGCTTCGCGAGATGAAAGTGGCTATGCCCTTCCGGGAAGCCGGGCAGCTCGGCGAAGACGCGGTAGCCGTGCCGCTCGTAGAACTGTCGTGCTTGAAAGCCGAACGTTCCTAGCCACGAGCCTTTGCATCCACGCTCGAACGCGAGAGCCTCCGCCATCGCGAGCACGCGCCCTCCGAGACCGCGGCCGCGCAGACCTTCCGCGACCCAGAGGCCGTCGATCATCAGCCATCGCCACATCGTGAGACCATACAGGCCCCCGACGATCGCATGGTTGTCGCCTCGCACGGACAGGTACAGCGCTCGGGCGTCACGCGGGCCGACGTCGTGCGGATCGGCCGCCCGGATGCCGTCGCGGATCGCGGCGTGAACCTCGGCACGGTCTCCATGCTCTTCGAGAATCTGGATCGACATCACGCCCGATTGGGAACATGCTCTCGCGGGAAGTTGGGAGCATTCCGATCGGGGCGCCAGCTGGATGTGGTCCGCCAGATGCTTCACCGTAGCGCACGATGAGCGTGGCGTATTCAGCGGCCAGTAGTCTGCGACTCGTCGACCTGTCGTGCCAGCCCGACGCCCAACCAGCCGACGGCGACGTCCGGAATGGCGAGGAGAAAGAAGAGCAGTGGACTGAGGCCCTCGGTGCCACTCGCAAGGCCATTGCCGATCGCGCATGCGACCATCAACAGGGGCCCGATCTCGAACGCGCCGAGTAGAACGAGACGCTCTCCTCGCGACATGTGGAGAGCGCGCACCGACAGGTAGCCGCCGACCCCCGCGAGCAACGCCTTACCGGCCGCGAAGCCCAGCAGACCGCTGATGCCGGCTCCGCCAACGACGGCGGAGACCAACAGGTAGACATGCGATGTCAGACCGGTGATGCCGGCAGCCAGCAGCATCAGGAGCGAGCCGACGCGCGTCGGGACGGATGGTCTCTGCATGCAGGGCCCGGAAACCCGAGGTGAGAAGTCGTGGCTCATCTCGAAGCTATCGCCCTCGAACGCTGCCGGCATCGACGTTGCCGAGCGAGGCGATGCGTCAGTCCTGGCGGATTCGCGCCGCCATGTACACCAGGTCGGGTAGAGACTCGGCTCTCATCTTTCGCATCACCTGGCCGCGGTGTGCCTTCACGGTGATCTCGCTGATGCCGAGCTCACCGCCCGCCTGCTTGTTCAGCCGGCCCGCGACGACGAGCGCCATGACTTCCCGCTCCCGATGGCTGAGGGATGCGTACCTGGCCCGCAGCACGCGCATGTACTCCGCGTCGCGCAACACCGCGGCGCTTCGGCCGATGGCGTTGCGGATGGTGCTCAGGAGCACGTCATCGACGAATGGCTTGGTGAAGAAATCCACCGCCCCGGCCTTCATGGCGCGCACCGTGATCGGTACGTCGGCGTGACCCGAGATGAAGATGATCGGCATGTCGGCCCGGTCGGCCACCAGCGTCTGCAGATCGCAGCCGTTGAGGTTCGGCATGACCAGATCGAGCACCAGGCAGCTTGGCGCTACCGAGCGTGGGCGCGCCAGGAACTCCGGCCCGGATGCGAACGTTTCCGGCTGCCAGCCGGCCGACTCGATGAGCAATCCCAGCGACTGGCGCACCGAGACGTCGTCGTCCACCACGAACACGGTTGGTCTGTCGTCAGACATGCGTTTCTCCCTCGCTCGCTGCCAAGACCGGCGCGCCGGCGACGCCGACGCATGACGTTTCCCCAGCGCCGCTAGCTTCCGTCCTGCGACGGATTCGCGCCATCACGTCTTTCTGTTAGTTGCACCCGCCGAGCACCCAGCGAGAATTGGAGGCGACAATGCGACGCCTCATACCAGGGTTCCCATGACCGAGCGCACCTCAGCGTTCGTCGTAGCGGTTGTCGACGACGACCGCGGCGTCCTGCGGTCGCTCGAGTATCTCCTCGAATCGGCGGACTACGCCGTCCGTCTGTTCACCTCCGGCCCAGACCTGCTGCAGAGCGGTTGTCTGCCCGAGATCGGCTGCCTGATCTCGGACATCGACATGCCGGGCATGGACGGCTTCGAGCTGCTCCGGCTGGTCCGTCCAGTACGCCCGGCGTTGCCGACGATTCTCATCACCGGGTACCCCGACACGCTGACGCGGTTGCCGCTCCTCGGCGCGATCGCTCCACGCGTCTTCACCAAGCCGTTCGAGGGGCAGGAACTGCTCAGCGCGGTGGGCGACGCGGCACGCGGCTCCCCCGGATGAAAGTTGCGGGGAGCTGTCTTCTCACCCATCCTGCTCGAGTGTCAAACCGCATGGAGCGGCGCACTGCGATCCACTTCGCCCGCGGCGAAAAACGACTGCGATGCTGACGACGCATCTCGTAGTCCCGGAAGAACAGAGTTTCGTCCTCTCCAACATGCCGCCGAGCCGGGCGCAGAAGCGGCTCGCGCTCGGCATCGTGCTCGGCCTGGTGTGCGCGCTCTACCTCGTGCTCGGGCCGTTCGGTGGCCGCCAGCTGGGCGCCGTCCACTCGTTCGTCGCGGTCTACACCACCGGGATGTTCGTCACCGATTCGATCACGGCGGTACTCCTCTACACCCAGTTCACCATCCTGCGCTCGCGCGCCATTCTCGTGATCGCGAGTGGATATCTCTTCACCGCGTTCATGATCGTCCCGTACGTCCTCGCGTTTCCGGGCGTGCTGGCACCGAACGGCGTGGTGGGAGGCCTCCAGAC
>DATFOL010000045.1:0-2273 GCA_035265545.1 Gemmatimonadaceae bacterium
TAGTACAGCTGTCCATCCGCGTCGCCCGAGTCGAACAGGGGCAGGATGTGCGGATGCTGCAGTCCCGCAGTGACCTCGATCTCCTTGAGAAACCGCTCCGACCCGATCACCGCCGACAGCTCGGGATGCAGCACCTTCACCGCGACGCGGCGATGGTGGCGCGCGTCCAGCGCGAGGTAAACGGTCGCCATCCCCCCGCGCCCGAGCTCCCGCTCGATCGTGTACCGGTCGGCCAGCGAGCGGATCAGTTGTGGGTTCACGGGAGGCGGACTGAAGGGACCGACGCCAGAGCATCGCGCCACCGGGGCAGGGAGGCAAGGGGGCTGTCCCGGGTGCGCGGGCACACGCTCCAGGTCCAATGCTGGACGAGGCCGCCGCACGGGCGCGCAGGATGCAACCGAACGCTGGTGCATCAGCGCCGCTCACCTGAAATCGAGCCATCGTGACTACCAATCAGACCGCTCGCCCCGGGCACGAGGAAGTGCTCAAGCGCTCCGACGAGGAAGTCTCCCAGGCCCGCGAAGCCGGCCAGGAGATGCGCAAGCCCGGCATCGTCGCGACGATCAAGGGCTTCCTCGGCCTGCTCTGGGCCACCGTGTTCGCGTTCTTCAGCGACGGCTGCTCCACCATGGCCGGCGCGCTCTCGTTCAACACCTTCCTCTCGCTCCCCGCGCTGCTCACCCTGATCCTGTCGCTCGTCGGCCGGTTCGCCGATCCGCAGCAGGTACAGGGCGCCATCGTCGGCGAGGTCAGCGACTTGATCGGCGCAGCGGGCGCCGCGCAGGTGGCCGCGATCATCGGCAATGCCAGCCGCTCCCAGGAGGCTGCCTCCATCGCGACGATCGTGTCGCTCATCGTGCTCATCCTCGGCGCGACCGGCCTCTTCGCCGGCCTCCAGAACGCGCTCAACAAGGCGTGGGGGGTGAAGCCCGACCCGAGCCGCAATCAGATCCGCGTCTTCCTCGTGAAGCGCGTGTTCTCGTTCGGCATCCTCATCACCGTCGCGTTCCTGCTGCTCGTCTCGCTCGCGCTCAGCGCCGTGATCGCCGCGATCAGCGACGCGCTCACCACGCAGTTCGGCATCCCGCCCGTCCTGCTCCAGATCGCGACGGCGATCGGGAGCTTCCTCGTCATCGCGCTGCTCTTCGCAGTGATGTTCCGCTATCTGCCCGACGCGCGCATCAGCTGGCGCGACGTGCGGGCGGGCGCCATCGGCACCGCGCTCTGGTTCGTCCTCGGCCGCACGCTGATCGGCCTCTACCTCGGCCGCGCCGATCCGGGCAGCGTCTACGGCGCGGCCGGTTCGCTCGCGCTCGTGCTGATCTGGGTCTATTACACGTCGATGGTCGTGCTCTTCGGCGCGGAGTTCACCAAGCTGTGGGCGCAGCGCTACGGAAAGGGGATCGTGCCGGTCAAGGGCGCCATCGCGTACGTGGAGGAGGAGCGCAGCGTCGCGAAGGGTTGAGGAGAGAAGCGCTTCCGTGAGACGGCGCCGGCGCGACATATTCCGCCGAGCGCCGCCTCACGGTCTCCCGCGGCGCGCCACCACGAAGGAGGCTGACGATGGGCACCTACTTGCCCGCCCGCCCCACGAAGTACTGCATGGCCTGCAACCGCGTGATCGACGCCGAGGCGGTCGTGTGCACCTCGTGCGGCGTGATGCAGCCGCTGCCCGCCGGTCTCTCGACCGACAAGCGCATCCTGCCGGCGGGCCTGCTCTGCTTCTTCCTCGGCGTGTTCGGCGCGCACCGCTTCTACGTCGGCAAGATCGGCACTGGCATCCTGCAGCTCGTCACCCTGGGCGGGCTCGGGATCTGGATGCTCGTCGATCTGATCATGCTCGTCACCGGCGAGTTCAAGGACAAGGAAGGGAATCGGATCACGGAGTGGACGTGAGCGGCGCGCGGCGCGTTGCGCGCGCGGTGAGTTGGTGAGTTGGATTGTGGGCTCGTTGGTCGGTTGTTGAGTGAGCAAGGGCACAGGCCACGAACCGGCGCGGAGAGCCCGCAGTGGAGTCTCCGCGCCGGTTCGTGGCCATTCGTCGTCAACTCACCAATCAACCGACCAACCAACTCGCCATCCAACTCACCAACTCACCGAGGTCAGTACTTCAGCGTCTTCGACTCCAACGCCTGCCTCGCCGCCTCGAGCTTCGGATCCAGCCGCAGCGCCTCTCGGAACTCCGTCAGTGCATCCGCTTCGCGCCCCGCTGCCCGATACGCTCGCCCCACGCCGAAGTGCGCGCGCGCCGACGTCGGATGCGCACCGCGGTT
>DATFOL010000046.1:0-6385 GCA_035265545.1 Gemmatimonadaceae bacterium
CTAGCACGCAGGTCGCGTGAGCACGCGCGCGGGCGCGAACGCGGTCGCGTCGATCGGGGGACGTCGGCCGACCACCAGATCCGCGATCAGACGCGCCGTGCCGAGCGACGCCGTGACGCCGAGGCCCTCGTGGCCAGTGGCGATCCAGAGTCCCTCGGTCGCCTCCCAGCGGCCGATCAGTGGAAGCTTGTCCGGTGTCGCGGGCCGGAACCCGGTCCACGTGCGCGCTACCGCCAGGCGCGAGAGCGCGGGCATGAACAGCCCCGCGCGATCGAGCATCCGTCGCAGCACGTCGTGATTGATCGACGCATCCCAGCCGACCAGCTCGCGCGACGATCCGATCACCACCTGACCGGTCGGCCGCGGCTGGACGTTGAAGGCGACCGACTCGCTCGTCATGCCGTGCGCACTCGCGAAGTAGCCGAGCTCCACGAGCTGATGACGACAGAATCCCGGCGCGCGATCGGTGATCGCGAGATGTCCCTTGCGAGGGATGATCGGCAGCTCGAGCGTGAGCTGCGCACTTCGGACTCCGGCCGCGTTGACGATCACGTCGGCTTCCAGCATCTCGGTACCGATCCGCACGGCATGGCCGCTGATCTCGTCCACCATGCATTGCTCGCGGATCACCGCGCCGAATGCGCGCGCGTCATCCAGGAGCCAGCGCGCCGCGGCCGTCGCGTAGAGCACGGCGTCGCCGGCCACGAGGAGCGCACCAGCCAGCCCCGCTCTGAGGTTCGGTTCCAGCTCGACCAGGCGGCGCCGGTCGATCATCTCGCACGCGATGCCGAAGGCGCGATACACGCGCTCCTTCTCGCGCAGCACGTCCATCTGCTGCGCGTCCTCGGCGATCCAGAGCGTACCGCACGGATCGAACTCGACGGACGCACCGAGTGAAGGACTCAGCTCCTTCCACAGCTCGACCGAGAGCGCGGTGAGCGCGAGCTGCGCCGGCGAGTCGTCCATGACGACGAGGTGTCCCATCCCCGCCGCGGTGGTGCCGCCTCCAGCGAAGCCTCCCTCGAGCACCGTCACGCGCATCCCCTCGCGCGCGAGTGCGCGCGCGCACGCGGCGCCGACGATCCCGGCACCCACGACGATCGCGTCGGCGCGAGGCTCCACGGTCATGTATGATCCGCCGGATGTGCGGCGGACCGAATGCCGAAGCGGAATGGATCGCGCGGATCGAAGCGCAGCGTCGCCTCACCGGTGACGAACGCGGAGCCGCGAATGTGCGGGACGAGCGACCCATCCGGCGCTTGCGTCAACCAACCGGTGAACAGACCGCCCGCGATCCCCTCCTGACGCCACGGCGCTCCCAGCGCGAGCTCTCCGCGCGCGTGAAGCGCCGCCATCTTCGCCGAGGTCCCCGTGCCGCACGGCGAGCGATCGTACTCGCCTCCGGAGCAGAGCACGTAGTTGCGAGAGTCGGCATCGGCGCGTGCGGGCGCCGCGGAGATCTCGATGTGGTCGATCACTCCGCCGTCGGCGCCCGTGATCCCCGCGACGCCGAGCGCGCTCCGGATGTCGCGGGTGAACCGCGTGAGCCCTTCGACGTGCTCCATCTCCACCGGTACCCGGTCCGCATGCGTGATGTAGAACCAGTTGCCGCCCCAGGCGACGTCTCCGACGACGCGCCCGTAGCCGGGAACGTCCACCGCGACGTCGCGCGCGTGCACGTAGGAGGTGACGTTCTCTATCGTGACCATGCCGTCGTCGCCGAGCTCCGCGCGCACCGTTCCCACCGATGTGTCGAAGCGCGCCGACCCGGGCGCGAGTCGGCCGAGATGCTCCAGCGTGCGCACGACGCCGATGAGCCCGTGACCGCACATCCCGAGATAGGTGCCGTTGTTGAAGAAGATCACGCCGGCGGCCGAGCCCGGGCTCACGGGCGGAGTGAGCAGCGCACCGACGATCGCGTCGTACCCGCGAGGCTCGCTCAGGACGGCCGAACGCAGATGATCGAACCGCGTGTGCACGTCCCCGAGCCGCTCCGACATCGTGGCGCCGCCCGGCGGTGGCCATCCGCCGATGACGACGCGGGTCGGCTCGCCCTCCGTGTGCGAGTCGACGACGTCGATCGTCGTGGGCGAGGAGCCGCCTGAATGGGTCATGCGCGACTCCGGGCTCGGGACAGCTGAATGGATATCGTGCCCGAGGGAGGCGCAAGCGGCGCCAGCGCGCCCGCAAAACAGCTGATGGGGAGGTCGCGAGGAACGGAGAGAGTCGGAGAACGGCGTAGACGAAGTCCTCCCACTCTCTCGGTTCCTCCGCAACCTCCCGCCAGCTCTTACCGTTGCGCGACTCAGCGTCCCGGGTTCTCCACGCGCTTCAACCCTTCCTTCATCGTGTCCGCGCCGAAGCTCAACAGAAGCCCGACCCGCAGATCCGCCAGCCGCAGGTAAGTCAGCAGGACAGGTGCAGATCCCTCGACTGCGCTCGGGATGACAACGGAGGGTGCGCTCGGGATGACAACGGGGGGTGCGCTCGGGATGACGGAACCGCCATCGGCGAACGCGCGCTTTCGGCTCACGGGACTTCAGGCCCAGTCGGCGATTCCACGAGCACCGCGCGTCGATTCGTCCATCACCGCTTCGACAGCGCCGCGATCCGCGCCGTCGCCGAGTCGGCGCGAGCACGGAACGGCGGATCGCCGTCACGCCACGCGCGAACCACGGCGGCGTAGTGCGCGCTCGCGCTGTCGCGAGCGGAAGACGTCGGAGACGCGACGAACGCTGCGTCCCATGCTCGCGCGAGCAGCTCGTGCAGCTCACTCCGGGAGACGTACAGGTTCGCGCCGTCGACGTAGCCGCGGAGCGCCGGCTGTAGCGTCTGCACCGCCTCGGCCGGCCGACGAAGCCGGAGCAGCGTGCGCGCGAGCTCCGCGTTGGAGCGCGTGTAGCCGAGGCTCGGCGAGCGGATGGACGCGCGGAGCTCTCCGATGGCCCCCGCGTCGTCGCCGCGCGCGGCGAGCGCGAGCCCGCGCACGTGGTGGGAGAGTCGCTGATCGCGACCGTAGCCGCTCTGCATTCCGTAGCGCGCGATGGTGTCGGCGCGCACGAGCAGCGCGCCCGCGTCACCCGCCGCCGCGAGCGCGTTGGCCGCGTGGGTCATCGCCCACGCACGGCTGCGCGCGAAGTGCGACGGCGCGAGCGTCGGCACGCGCCAGCGCGACAGGGAGTCGAAGAGTGCCGCCGCCTCGCGATGGCGACCGGCCGCGTCGAGCATCACGGCCTCGATGAGTGCCGATGACGACGCCGCGCCACGTGGTGGGGCTGGTTCCGTCACTCGCTGCAACGCCCGGAATCGCTTCGCGGCGGCCACCGCGTCGGCGAGGCGCCCGCGTTCGCGGTCGACGATCGCCAGATACCAGAGTGCGTCGGCCTGCTCTGCCGGCGCCCCGTTGTCCGACCGCACCCGCAGCAGCTCCGTCGCGCGCGCGTGCTCGCCGACGAAGATCCAGTGGATCGCCACGGCGTTCTGCACGGCGACGCTGCCGGGGCTGTCGACGCGCCGCGCCGAGTCGAGCGCGGCGACGGCTTCGGTCTGTCGCCCACGACCGTCCAGGACGCTCGCCAGCTCGAGCCACGCCGCCGGCGACGTGGGCGCGAACCGGATCCAGCTTCGCGCCTCTCGTTCCGCGGCGTCGAGCGAATCGGCGGCGTGGTAGGCGAACACGAGGTGCGCTCGCGCTTCGCACCCGGCGCACGCCGCCGCACGTGCGCCGCCGTCGGGCGCGGCCCGGCGAAGGGCGAGCGAGTCCATGTGCATCGCGCGGTGCAGGTGCGGCACGGCGGCGAGGTAGTCCTGCGCCATGACGAGCGAGGCTCCACGGTACAGGTGCCCGTCCACCTCGTCGGGGTAGCGCGTCGCCAGGCTCTCGGCGATCACCGCGAGCTCGGGCGCGGAGTAGCGCAGCGCCCAACCGGCGCGAATGCGGAGTCGCTCGCGATCGCTCGTCCTGGCGGAGAGGCGCACCGCTCGCGCCATTCGCTCCGAGCCGACGGCGAGGTCCGACGACGTGAGCGCCCAGTAGTAGGCCGCCATCGCGAACGTCGAGTCCTCGGCGACGGCCTCGCCGAGCAGACGTTCGGCGGCCGCGAGATCGAGGGCGTAGTAGCGCCGCACTCCTTCGACGTAGAGCCGGAATGCGCCGAGCGAGCGCGTGGTCACGTCCGCCACGGAACCAGAGGGCACGGACGAGCCGAGTCGCTCGGCGAGTCGCGCCGTCCCACTGTCGACGAGGGCGAACAGGTCGGCGCCCTCGACCGTGCGCACGTCGACGATCGCGCCGGTCGCGAGATCGACACGCCGCAGGTCGAGGCGCAAGCGGCCGTCGGGACGCCCGTACAGCGTTCCATCCACGATCTCGGTGGCACCCGCCGCGCGTGCGGCGGCGGTGAGCGCGCCGGCGCTCGTGTCGCTCGTCGCGCCCGCGCGGCCGACCAGCTCCAGCATGCGGCCGGCGCTGATCACTCGCAGGCCCGGCACGCGCGCCAGGTTCGTGGCGAGGAGGTCGGCGAGCGGCGCGCCGAGCGCACCTCGCGCGCCGAGCTCGTAGGCGGCGATGTGGCCGACGGCGACGACAGGTGCGGCGTGCGCGGCGAGCGCGGTCGCAGTTGGAGTCGCCGACGCGCGCGACTCGACCGCGCTCCGCGCGCGGAGCATCATGGCCGCGACGCTCCCGGTGCTGAGGATGACCACGCCCGCGAGCGCCGCCCAGGCGAGCCGACGGCCGCGAGACGACGCGGACAGCGTGGCCGGCATCGACGGCTTCGAGCGCGGTGGTTCCGCGCGCAGCGTCTCCTCGCGAACCGGCTCGAGCACCGGCTCGGGTGAGACCGCGCGATCGGACGTCGCCACCGTTGCGATCGTCGCCACCGGCACCGGCGCGGCCACAGTCACCGGTGCGGCCACAGCTACTGGCGCGGCTACCACGACGGACGCGTCGCGCCTCAACCGCTCGGCGAGCTGGACGACTTCCCGGTCCGGCGGCAGGTCGAGCTCCTGCTCGAGCAACGCTTCATAGATGCGCGCGTGATGCAGCGCGCCGGCACGATCCCCCGACGTCGCGAGCGCCTCCATGAGCGCGACCGCGACGCGGCCGTTGAGCGGATCGGTCGCCGCGAGCTTGCGCCACCATCCGACAGCGGCGGTCGCGTCGCCCGACGCAGCCGTCGCTCGGGCGAGGGAGTCGAGCACGCGCGCGTGGTCCTGCGCGAGCACGCGCCGCTCCTCTTCGATCCAGCGCTCGAGCTCCGCCGCGCCCGGAACGTGGAAGCCGTCGAGGAACGGGCCAGCGTACAGCTCGACGGCGCGCGCGTCCTGGCCGAGCGTCACGGCCGCGCGAAACTCCGCGACGTCGCTGGCGACGCCGTCGGAATCCAGCCGGAGCTCCTTGGTTCCGGCGATCGCATCGTCGTCGCCCATGTCGCGCCGGAGCGCGTAGAGCGCCTGCGCGAGGTTATTGCGCGCGCGATCCTCCTCCGCGTCCGGCCAGAGCAGCGCGACGAGCCGCTCGCGCGCCATGCCGCGCTCACCCGCGCGAGCCAGCACGGCCAGGACGGCCATGCGGCGCGGCTGGGCGGCGGCGCCGGAGAGGGGTCGCCCGTCGGCGCCGCGCACGGAGAGGCCGCCGAACGTCTCGATGCGGATCATCGCGTGGCCTCGAGCAACGGGATCAGGACGGGCCCGCACACGCTACGGCTTCACTTGCGCCGAAGCAACCACGCTCGGCGCGCGTTCGCGCCGTGAGCGGAGAATGATCCGCGGCTGTCGCACGCCATCTCGAAGAGCGCGCAACCCTTCGGACCGCTACGCGAAGTCGCTGCTGCCAAAGACGTTCGGTCAGGTCATTCGCAGGTCATTCCGCCGTGATCGCGCGGCCTACCCTTCCCGTCGCCTGCTGCGCCAACGCCGACACTCGCTCCCGGCGCCACTCAATCCGACGTCACTACCCGAGAGGATCACATGTCACGCTTCGCCTTCGACTTCGCCCGCCGCACCCTGGTCGCCGGCACCTTCGCCATCGCCGCGGCCCTCAACGCCTGCAGCTCCGACGCTTCGTCGCCGGTCGCCCCGGAGGCATCAGCCTCGTCCGCCAAGGGTGGCGGCGGCAAGCCCGGGAGCGCCGAGTCCGTGCTGTTTGCCGGCAGCGCGTTCGACAGCAACCAAGAGATCTACAGCATGAACCCCGACGGCTCCAACGTGCGGCGACTGACGAACGATTCGACGTCCTTCAAAGCGGACCCCGACTTCGCCCCCGGCAACCGGAAGTTCGCCTTCGTGCGCTCGACGGGCGGCATCCTTTCCGAGCTCTGGACGGCGAACGCCGACGGCAGCAAGCAGACGCAGCTCACGTCGCTCGAGACCCGCGTCTATCAGC
>DATFOL010000047.1:0-4769 GCA_035265545.1 Gemmatimonadaceae bacterium
CACGACGCCACCGCGCACGAGCGCGAGGTCGCCGTAGTAGTCGGTGATCCCTTCGCTCACCCAGAGCCAAGTGGTCTGCTGCGGGCGGTCGTAGCGGTAGGGGACCAGATCGGCCGGCCGCAGACGCTTCACGTTCCACGCATGGAAGATCTCGTGCGCGAACAGCCTCGGCTGGAACTCGCTGCCGATGCCCTGCGGCGCGCTCACGTCCACGTGTGAGTTCGCGTGCTCGAGCCCACTCATCCCACCGTACGTCGAGTCGGTGATGTGCATGACGGTGTAGCTGTCCCATGGCACCTCGCCGAACACGAGCACCTCGGGCGGGATCGACCGCTTGATCTGCTCCCATGCGGTGGCTCGCGCCGCGCCGGCGAACACGCCGCGCGGATACGTCGCGAAGCGAACCGTCTTGCCCGACACCGTCGCGCTGTCGAGATCGAACGTGCCGACGAAGAACGGCATGTCGACGAGCTCGTGATAGTTCGCGGCGCGGAACGTTCGCGCCTCCGGTGCACGCGCCATCCCGGTCGCGATCAGGAAGTCTGGCTCGGTCTTCACGACGACCGTCGCGGCGAATTCGGTGGACCGGCCTTCGGGATAGAGGAACACGTTCGTCCCGTTGAACAGCGCGAAGTCCGGACGCGTCCACGACATGCCGTTGTCGAGCGTGTCGGCGGTCACGTCGAACGAGACGCGCACCTGACCCGATCGCGCGGGCGTGATGCGCCAGCTGTCGTAGTCTGCCTTGTCCCAGCGTAGGGAATCCGCGCCCTGAACGGCGCCGAACCCGCTCACCGTGCGGGCGAAGTTGACGATCTCGTACGCACCTGGCGTCCAGGCTGGCAGGGACAGCACCACGGGAGCGGTGCCACCGACGTCGAAGGTCGTGACGACGTGCAACTGGCGCCGGCCGAGCGCGGCGCGATCGGCGGTGATCTCGTAGCGGATCCCGGTGATCGGAGCCGAGGCGGCGGCGTCGGTAGAGGCACGCTGGGCACCAGCCGGGAGGATGGCGCACAACGACGCGAGAAACGCCGCGCGGCCGGCGAGCGAACGGAACATGAGTGGGGATGTGTGAGTGGAGCCTCGGCCGGCGTCTCCCATCAGGTGGACGTCAACGGCCGGCCAACTCTCACAGACTTATCCGGAGTCGCTCCCATGCGAAAGCCCAGTGTGTTTCCCCAGCGCAGGATCGTTCAAACCGCGCTCGTCCTCGTCGCGCTCTCGGCGTGCGATTCGAAGGAGGTCGGCACCTCCGCTTCCATGGCCTCGACCGACAGCGCGCGACCCGTGGTCGGCAGCGTCGGCGGAGGCGCCGCCACGTCCGGATTCGCCGCGCGGGACGAGGCGCACGCCGAGAAGCTCATGGCGCGAGAGGAGGCAATGGCACCCACAGCGGCGCCGGCGCCCGCAGCCCAGCGCAACTCGGCGGGCGCCGCGCGATCCGATGTCTCGCTCGGCACGCCCATTCCGGCGATCGACCCCACCGGCGCCATGCTGGTGCGCCATGGTCAGGCGTCGATCGAGGTGAAGGCGGTGGACGACGCGGTGTCGCGCATGCGTCAGACGGCGGCACAGTTCGGCGGCTTCGTCGCCAACACGGCCCTCCGCACCGGCAAGGATGAGGAGCGCTCGGCGATACTGCAGCTGCGCATCCCCTCCGCCCAGTTCGACGGCGTGGTCGGCGCGCTCTCGCAGCTCGGCAAGGTGGAGTCGGTGAGCGTCAACGCCGAGGACGTCGCTGAAGAGTACGTAGACCTCGGCGCGCGCGCGGCGAACGCGCGGCGCGTCGAGGCGCGCCTCGTCGAGCTGCTCGCGACGCGGACCGGCAAGCTCTCGGACGTGCTGACCGTCGAGCAGGAGCTGGCCCGGGTGCGCCAGGAGACCGAACGCTACGACGCGCGTCTGCGCTGGCTGGAGCGTCGCGCCTCGCTCAGCTCGCTCGACGTGACGATCCACGAGAAGCTGCCCCTGATCGACTCGCCGCGAGGGCGTGGACCGATCCTCGAGGCGTTCGCCGAGGCATGGCAGCGGATGGTGGGCGTCATCGCCTGGTTCATCGCGTCGCTGGGAATCCTTCTGCCCCTCGGCGTGATCATCGGGATCGGCGTCGTGATCGGACGGCGGATTCTTCGCGGGGGTACTCCGCCAGGTGTGCCCCTGGCGTAGGACCAATGTCGGAGTGACGTCGCGCTGACGCGACCCCACCTTCCGGGGTCCGTGGACGCGGGAAAGGTTTGCGGGTGGCGCCACGGACGCGTCACCCGCATCCGTCTCGCCCGCCGTATATTCCTGGAGAGCATTCAGCGCCGAGAGGTCCCGCCATGGTCGCCTTCCCTCACAGCAGGTACGCGCTCGCCTCCGGCATGCTGGTCGCGCTGAGTGGCACGACCGACGCGCAGGCGCCACGAGCGCTGTTCGGCTTCGTGAAGGATTCTCTGGGGCACGCGATCATCGGCGCGGAGGTGCGCGCGCTGGAGAATGTGTTTCTGGCGCGTAGCGACGACTCGGGCCGCTTCCACGTGGCGCAGATGCCGGCCGGAGCGCGCGACGTCGAAGTGCGCCGGCTCGGCTTCGCACCCAGGCGCACGACGATCGCCCGCAGCGCGGGTTCGACCGACTCGGTGCACGTCACCCTTCACGCGATGGTGCGGGAGCTTCCCGGAGTCACCGTGCAGGAGTATCACGATTCACTCTCGCGCAAGGTGCTCGCGGATTTCTGGGCGCGCCGGTCGCGCGGTTTCGGAAAGTTCGTCACGCGCGACGAGATCCAGCAGAAGGGCGCGAGCCGCTTCGTCGACATCGTGCGTTCCGTGTCGGGCGTGTCGATCCAGAACTACCGCGGCCGGCCCGACATCCGGTTTCGCGGTGCCGGACCGGGCTCGATGTTCCGCGACTGTCCGCCGCAGTACTGGATGGACGGTATTCCGCTGATGAACGGGTCGGCGGACGAGTTCACGCCGGACAACGTCGAGGCGATCGAGCTCTACGCGGGGCCGGCAACGACGCCGCCGCAGTTCAACACGCGAGACCAGACGTGTGGCACCGTCATCATCTGGAGCCGGCTGCCTGGCTGACACTCGATGACCGCTTCTCATTCGCCCGGCGCCCGAGTCGAGCCCGACGTCACGCGCGAGTTGCCACGCTACCAGTGGCTCACCGCCGACCGGCAGGCGCAGGTGCGCAACGTGCTGCTCGGGCTCGCACTGTTCGCCGGTCTCGTCGTGTGGGTGTGGCACTCGTTCGGGCCGCAGCCGCGTGCACTCGCGCTGGCAGGGAAGCTTCGCGTCGTCGGCATCATGACGTGGCTCTATGTTCTGGTGCAGATCGCCGACATGCGGTTCTGGCACAGCAGCGTCGCCGAGCGGCGCCGCGTCTCGTCGGGGATTCCCGAAAGCGTAATCGCGTGGCTGTTCGGGCAGATGCTCGCGTGCTTCGGCATCGTCTACTACGGCGTGACGGAGGATCCCCGATGGTACGCCGCGGGGCTCGCGCTGTTGCTCGCTACCTTCGCCGCGTTCCCGATCCGGCGTGACGACTGACGCGCGAGCGGCGGCACCACGCGTGGTCTCGCTCCTTCCCGCCGCCACCGAGATCGTCGCCGCGCTCGGCGCGCTCGACCAGCTCGTCGGGGTGACCCACGAATGCGATCACCCAGCCGACGTCGCGCGGCGACCGAGAGTGACGTCGAGCGCCGTGGACCGCGATGCGGCATCGGACGCGATCGACGCCGAAGTGCGCGCGCTGGCATCGGCCGGCGCTGCGGTGTTCACCCTGGACATCGCCCTCGTGGCCTCGCTCGCGCCGGACGTGCTGCTCACTCAGTCGGTGTGCGACGTGTGCGCGCTGCCGAAGAGCGAGGTCGATCGCGCGGTGTCGGCGCTCGCCGTGCCGCCGGCGGTGGTGTCGCTCGGCGGGACGACGCTCGACGGCGTGTGGGACGACGTGCGTCGGGTGGGCGACGCGATCGGTCAGCGGGAGCGGGCGGACGCGCTCATCGCGTCGCTCGGCGCGCGCATGCGACGCGTGCACGAGACGTTGAAGGCGGCACGAGCGCCCCGCCCGCGAGTCGCGGTGATCGAGTGGCTCGATCCCCTGTTCGTGGCGGGACACTGGTCGCCCGAGCTGGTGCGGCGCGCCGGAGGCGTCGACGTGCTCGCGGCACCTGGTGTTCACTCGGTGCAGATCGACGTCGCGGCGGCGCGTGCCGCCGAGCCCGACGTGCTCCTGTTCGCCCCCTGCGGATTCGACGTCGAGCGCTCGGCACGCGAAGCGGCGACGTTGCTCGGGACGGACGCGTGGCGCTGGGCTCGGGATCGCGCGGCCTGGGCACTCGACGGGAACTCGTTGACGAGTCGCCCGGGCCCGCGGCTCGTGGATGCGATCGAGGTCATGGCGGCGATCTTCGCGCCGGAGCTCTTTCCGGAAGCACCGACGGACTACGCGCGCGAGATCTCGGCGCGGGCCGTGGATGCTACGATTCGCGACTAACGACGAGAACGCGGAAGCAACGAATTGAACGGTGGTTTCAACCGGTGAATGCAACATGTTGCACGCATTCATTGGAGGGCACGATGGGACGGCACTATCGACGGCTGACCGCGGGCGACCGGGCAGTGCTGTGGACACGATGGCAGCGGGGGGAGACGTTGCTCGCGATCAGCGAGGCACTCGGCACCTTCAAGTCCAACGTGTGGAGCGAGGTGCACCGGCGCGGTGGGCTCGTGCCGGCGCCGCGGCATCGGGCACCGCGCGTGCTCCAGAGCGCG
>DATFOL010000048.1:0-10368 GCA_035265545.1 Gemmatimonadaceae bacterium
GCTCGGGATGACAGGTGCAGATCCCTCGACTGCGCGCTGCGCGCTCTGCTCGGGATGACAGGTGCAGATCCCTCGACTGCGCGCTGCGCGCTCCGCTCGGGATGACATCGGTCGCGGCGCCACGCCCGTCATCCCGAGCGAGCGCAGCGCCCCACGTCATCCCGAGCGATCGCTGCGCGCCCTGTCATCCCGAGCGAGCGCAGCGAGTCGAGGGATCTGCACCTTAACGCTCAGGAGGTAGATGCCTCACAAGGCCGTTGCGCACCCGCGCACCCGCTACTTCCGCAACTCCGCCTGATACAGTCGCCCGTACAATCCGGCCTGACCGACCAGCTCCGCATGCGTCCCCTCCTCCACGACCTGGCCGTGCTCGAGCACGAGCACTCGGTCGGCGCGGCGCACGGTGCGCAGGCGGTGCGCGATGATCAGGGTGCTCCGTCCGCGAAGGAGCTCTTCCATCGCTTCCTCGACCAGCCGCTCCGACTCGTTGTCCAGGCTCGACGTGGCTTCGTCGAGCACGACCACCGCCGGATCCTTCAGGAACACCCTCGCCAGCGCGATGCGCTGCCGTTGCCCACCGGACAGCTTGATTCCGCGCTCGCCGACCCGGGTCGCCATTCCCTCGGGCAGCCGATCGATGAACTCGATCGCATGCGCGGCGCGTGCGGCCGCGAGCACGTCCGCGTCGCTCGCGTCGGGACGCGCGTAAGCGATGTTGTCGCGCACCGAGCCGCTGAACAGCGCCGGCTCCTGCGGCACGAGGCCCACCGAGCCGCGGAGGTCGGCGAACGAGAGCTGGCGCACGTCGATCCCGTCGAGCGTGATCCGGCCCCCCGTCACGTCCCAGAAGCGGGGGATGAGCGACGCGACCGTCGTCTTCCCGGCACCGGAGGGGCCGACGAGCGCCACCACCTCGCCCGGCGCGATCGAGAAGCTCACTGCGTTCAGCACCTCGGGTAGCTCGGGAGCGTAGCGGAACGCCACCTGCTCGAGCGCGACCGCACCGCGCACCGGGCGCCGCAATGGCGTCGGGTGCTCCGGCTCCGCGACCGTCGGTCGCATCTCGAGCAGCTCGAACACGCGCTGCGCCGCGCCGATCGCCTCCTGATAGCTGCCGAACAGCGATGCGAGCGCGCCGACCGCCGCCGCGACCGTGATCGCGTAGAGCAGGAACGACACGAGCGCTCCCGGCGTGAGCGCGCCCTCGAGCACCAGCCGTCCCCCCTGCCAGAGCACTCCCACCACCCCCGCGAACGCGATGAAGCCCACTACCCCGAAGAGCGTGGCTCGCATGCGCGCGCGCGCGACCGCCGCGGTCACCACGCCGGAGAGGAGCCCGTGATAGCGCCGCGTCTCCTCCTCCTCGCGCACGAAGCTCTGCACGGTGCGGATCTGCGAGAACGCCTCATCCGCCATCCCCATGCTCTCGGCGACCTTGTCCTGAAGCCCAGTGCTCGCGCGCCGCAGCTGGCGGCCGAAGAAGATCGCCGAGCCCACCACCAGCGGCACGACCGCGAGCGTCGTCGTGGTGAGGCGCGGATGCGTGAAGATCAGGAGCGCGATGCCGCCGATGAGGAAAATGACCTGCCGGGACAGCTCGGAGAGCCACGTGCCCAGCAGCGTCTGCAGCACGGCGAGATCCGCCGAGAGTCGGCTCGTGAGCTCGCCCGTTCGCCGCTCGGTGAAGAAGCCTGGCGACAGGTGCACGAGATGCGCGAACACGTCTTCGCGCAGCTTCGCGACGACGCGCTCCGACGTGCCGGTGAGCAGGAAGACCTGGACGAAGTTCATCGCGCCCTGCAACGCGAAGGCCAGGATCAGCCCGATCGCGATGCGATCGAGCAGGGCGCGGTCGCGCTGCTCGAACGCGGCGTCCAGCAGGTAGCGCACGACGAGCGGGAACACGAGACCGACGGCCGCCGCGACGACGAGGCAAAGCGCGCAGACGACGAGCCGGCCCGTGTAAGGGCGCACTCGCGGCACGATGGCGGCGAGCGGAGCGGGCGAGATGAGCTTGCGCGACCGCGCGGCGACGGGCGCCGCCAGCGGTGCGTCGGTCGTTGGACTGGTCACGTCAGCGCGTCTGGTTTCCCTCGCGGCGAAGCCAGAGCCGCAGTGCGTACAGCGATTGGTTCAGCGAGCGCCCCGCCGCGCTCTGCTCCTCGAGCCATTGCAGCAGCGCCGTCGCGCGCTCGGCGCGTCCGCGCGGCGGCGCGCTCCAGTCGGACGCCGACCAGACGCGGACGTGCACCACGCCGTCGTCACCCGGGACACCGATGAGCAGCAGCGTCTCCGGAGCGTCGGCGACCGCGCCGAGCAGCACCGGCAGCTCGCGTGGCGTCTGCCCAGGATTCCCCGCGTGCGCCGCGCCGCGCGGCGTCATGTCACCGCCCTGTCGACGACCATCGCCGCGAACAGCAGCGCGAGGTAGAGCAGTGAGAACTTGTACACCGACCACGCTGGCTTGTGATAGTCCGTCGCCCGCATCACGCGCACGACTCCCACGAGCAGCCACCCGCCGAGCACCGCCGCGATGACGAGATACGGCAGGCCGAGCGCCCCGAATGCCACCGGCAGTAGCGTGAGCGGGACGAGGATCAACGTGTACCACAGCATGTTGCGCATCGTCTCGCGCTCTCCCCACACCAGCGGCGCCATCGGAACGCCGGCCCGGCCGTAGTCGCGCTGCTTGAGCAGCGCGAGCGCCCAGAAGTGCGGCGGCGTCCAGTAGAAGATGATCAGGAACAGGTAGACGCCGAGCAGGTCGATGCGGCCCGTCACCGCCGCCCATCCAACGAGTGGTGGGAAGGCGCCCGCGGCGCCGCCGATCACGATGTTCTGCGGCGAGCTGCGCTTGAGCCAGCGCGTGTACACGAACACGTAGGTGTAGAATCCGCCGAGCGCGAGCGTCGCCGTCAGGACGTTCGCCACGTGCGCCAGCAGGAACGTCGCCGTCGTGGCGCACAGCACGCCGAAGGCGAGCACTGCCTCGGCGCGCATCCGACCCGATGGGATCGGGCGCAGGCGCGTGCGCGACATCCGGTCGTCGATGTCGCGGTCCATGTACATGTTCACCGCGTTCGCTCCGCCGGCCATCAGGTAGCCGCCCACGAACACCGCGAGCACGAGCTGCCAGCTCGGGCTTCCGGCGACGTACATCGGTGCGATCGTCGTCACGAGCAGCAGCGAGATGATGCGCGGCTTCGTGAGCGCGACGAGGTCGCGCGCGAAGCTCTGCCGCACCGTCTTGGTCGCCGCCGCCTGCGTCATCAGTCCGTCCTCGCCATCGTGGAGGCCAGACTGGGCGATCGAGCGGGCGTCGCGCTGTGGTCGGCCGTGGACTGATCCTCCGCCAGCGCCGCCATGGGAACGGCCGCCGCGCTGCCGCTTCCGATGCGTGCGAGATACGCGAGCACGAACGTCGCGATCCAGATGCTCACTCCCGTCGCCTCGTGCAGCGAGCGCAGGACCGGCGGCAGGTGTCCGAGCACCATCGCCGCGGCGACGGCGAGCTGCAGCACACCCAGCGACACCGCGAGTGCGACGGCGCGCCGCGCGACCGAGGCCTCACGCCGCCGGAATATTCCGGAGGCGAGCCCGATCAAGTGCAGCACGACGAGGAAGGCGAGCACGCGATGGGTCAGCTGCACGTGCACGGCCGCAGGCAGCACGTCAACGTTGCGACCGCACAGCGGGAATCCCTGACACGCCACCGCCGCGCCCGGGTACTTGGCGGTCAGTCCGCCCATCACCACGGTGAGCAGCGCCATCGCCGCGCCGGCGAGCGCGCCTCGCTTCGTACGGTTCGACACGCCTCCCGAGCTCGCACTCGCTCCGCCGAGCCCACCGGCGCGCACGAGCGTCGCGACCGTCGCGGCCACGAGGCTCATCGCCACCGTCCAGTGAGCCAGCGTGGCGAACGGCGCATTCCCGAGCTTCACGGTCAGTGCGCCGAGCAGCGCGGCCGCGAAGCCCAGCGCCACGCCGAGAGCAGCCATGCGAAGGACACCACCGCGTCCCCCGACGCCGGACTCCGCGCGGCGTCGCCACGCGACGACCATCGTGGCGATCAGCGCGAGCAATAGGATGGAGGCGAGATAGCGGTGCGACACCTCGATCACGAGGTCCGGCCGGTCGAGCGGCGGGAACCAGCGTCCGTAGCACTTCGGCCAATGATCACCGCATCCCATCCCCGAACCGGAGATGCGCACGATCGCTCCGAAGAACAGGTGCAGGCACGCGATGGCGAACGCCGCCGTCGCGAAGCGTTTCACCGTGCTCACCGTGCTCACCGTGCTCACCGTGCTCACCGTGCCGCCTCCACCGCCGGAGTCGTGCCCCGTGCCTCGCGTGAATCGATCGCTCGCCAGGTGAAGACCAGCAGCGCCGCGAGCGCGACCGCCGGTGCCACCGCCCAGAGCAGCTCCACACCGCTGCGCGCTCTCGGGAGTGCCGGGTCGGGCGCGGGGAGATGACGCACCCCGAGCACGGACCGGACGATCAGGATCTGAGCGATCACGCAGCACGCCACGGAGATCCAGAACAGACCGGTGGCGGGAGAGAGATGCATGGCGGAGAAGGCGTGGGCTCGAGGTGGAGACGAGAAATCTACTTGAATGGCGTTGGCCAGTGGTGGTGAACCCACCACTCTGTTGGCCATCCCCACTCCCCACGTCCGAGCCCGATCCGTACCATTGCCCGATGACTGCTTCCACCGATTCGCAACCGGCCGGCTCGCTCAAACGCCAGCTCGGACTCTGGAGCGCCGTGGCCGTCCTCGTCGGCTCGACGATCGGGTCGGGGATCTTTCGCTCCCCCGCCGGAATCACCGACAGGCTGCCCGGTCCGCTCCCGCTGATGTCGGTGTGGGTCGCGGGGGGGCTGTTCGCCCTCTGCGGTGCACTGACGCTCGCCGAGCTGTCGGGGGAGCTCCCCGCCACCGGAGGGATGTACGTCTTCATCCGCGAGGGGTTCGGCCGGCTTCCGGCCTTCCTGTTCGGCTGGTCCGAGCTCGTGCTCATCCGCGCCGCATCGCTCGGCGCGATCAGCACCACCTTCGCCGAGTACTTCCTCCGCGTCCTCGGCTTCGATCCGTCGGTGGCGCCGTACAGCGACTGGGTGCACTACGTCGCCGCGGTCGCCATCGTGCTCACGGCCAGCTTCAACTACGTGGGGGTGCGAACCAGCTCGGTGGTGCTCAACGTGACGACGCTGGCGAAGTACGGCGGGCTGCTGTTCATCATCCTGCTCGCGCTGACGATCGGCCTGCCGCGCACCGGAGGTCACTTCACTCCAGCGGTGCCGGCCGGCTCGTTCCACATCGCCGCGTTCGGGCTCGCGCTGGTGTCGGTGCTCTGGGCATTTGACGGATGGGCGGATCTGTCGTTCGTGGCCGGCGAGGTGCGCGACCCGCGGCGGGTGCTCCCGCGCGCGATCATCATCGGGACGGTGGCGGTGATCGTCATCTACCTGCTCGCCAACATGGCCTATCTGGCCGTGATGTCGGTCGAGGAGATCCGCCGCTCCAGGCTCGTGGCCGCCGACGTCGCGCAGCGGCTCATCGGCGCGCCGGGGGTGGTGTTCGTCGCGACCACCGTGATGCTCTCGACCTTCGGCACGCTCAACGCGACGCTGCTCACCGCGCCGCGCGTGTTCTTCGCCATGGCCGACGACGGCTTGTTCTTCCGCCGGGTCGCCTCCGTGCATCCGCGGTTCGGAACGCCCTACGTCTCGATCCTTCTCGCCACGGTGCTCGGCGTGCTGTTCGTGCTGCTGCGCACCTTCGAGCAGCTGGCCGACATCTTCGTCACGGCGATCGTGCCGTTCTACGCGCTGGCCGTGGGAGCGGTCTTCGTGCTGCGCCGGCGGCCCGGCTACGCCCCGCCATTCCGCACGCCCGGATATCCAGTGGTGCCAGCTCTGTTCATCCTCGCCACGCTCTTTCTGCTCGGCAACGCGATCCTCGATCCGACGAGCCGGTGGGGCACGCTCGCCGTGCTCGGTGTGATCCTGGTCGGAATCCCGGTGTACTACCTGACCGTCGGGCGCGGAGCCGCCGCGCGGCGCTGACCAGTGTCGAACACGTGGGGAACCGGCGGCCGAGACGCGTGTGATAACTTTCGACCCGCCCGGCGCGTCCATCCTCTGACGCGGCCGCGCGTCGGCCTGGCGGAACGCGACTCCGCCGAAGCTCAATCCCGCCAGCGTCACTCCCTCGCATGCCAGACAAACACGATCTCCCGGGCTACACTGGCCTGGAGATCATCGCCGGGTTCAAGTTCATCCAGGCTGCGACGCTGATCCTGGCCGGACTTGGCGCGCTCGGTCTGATGCATGCTGGGATCGCCGCCTTCGCGCAGGAGTGGCTCGAGCGGCTCGCCCTCGGCAACGGTCAGCGTTTCGCGGTGGCCGCTGCCGTGCGCGTGCTCCCCGCGTTCAACGCCGCCACCCCGCGGCACTTCGCGGCGCTGGGCGCCGGTGCGTTCGCCTACGCCAGCGTGTTCCTCGCCGAAGGGGTGGGGTTGTGGCAGGGAAAGAAGTGGGCCGAGTATCTCACCATCGCCGTCACGGCGTCGCTGCTGCCGTTCGAGATCGCCGCGGTCTACAACAGGCTCACCGTCGTGCGCGTCGCGACGCTGCTGGTGAACTCGCTGGTGATCGCGTACCTCGTGTGGGAGCTGCGCGCGCGCAACCGGCAGGAGCGGGCCAGGGCAGAATCCGGCGTGCCGCGCTGACGGCTGGATCATCGAGCCGCACACAATCGTCCCGTTCGTGCGCCTCTGGCGGCTAGAAGGCGATCGCGATCCCGAGGCCGCTCGAAAAGCCGCGCAGAGGCGTCGTGAGCCCGACACGCGTGCCGTCGCGCGGCAGCGGGACGCGCACCCATGACTCGCGCCCGGCGTGTCCGATCAGCGCGCCGACGATCGCGCCGACGGTCCCGACCATCGCCGCGTCCGCGATCACCGTCACCTGCTGCGACGTTCGGTCGACGAACGAGCAGACGAACGTCTCGAGCAGCGGCTCGTTGCAGTCCGTGCGTCGGTACGTCGCGAGCCCGATCACGCCACCGACGCTTGCGCCGACGAGCAGTCCGACCCCGGCACCCTTCCAGCCGTGACGCTGCACGCCCGCGCTCAGCTCGAGCCGGGAGACACCGGTCGCGGGGAACGCGATCGACGAGCCGCTCGCGAGCTCGACGCGGAAGCTATCGCTCGTCGCCTGCACGAGAGTGCCGACGACACGACCAGTCACCGGCGCCGTCACCCGCACGCGCGCGCCTGGCGCGAGGTCGACGGTCACGCGATCGTGCGCGGTCTGCGCAGCAGCGGACGACAGCGCGGTGGCTGCAGCGCCGACCATGAGCGCGACCGTGCGTACGCTGCCTTTCCCCATCACCGCACTCACGCACTCACGATGCCTCAATGCGGCGTGATATTTCCCGCAGTCCGCGACCGCGGTCGCTCGCCGTGATTCGCCTGCTCGGACATGATGCGGGTCAGGAACCGCTGCCCCTCGCCGATGCGTTCGACCTCCTCGGCGATCGCATCGAGCGCCGGGGAGGTCGAGTCTCCGCGCGTACCCATCCGGATCCCCTCGAGCAGAGATTCGGCCCGCGTCGCACGCTCCCGTGCGCGAATCCAGAGACCGGCGAACCCGACGCTCGAAAGGAACAGCCCGGTGCAGACGATGGCCGCCAGCTCGGCGAAGTGAGTGATGTGGACCATGCGGGAGCCCTCCAGTCGGAGTGATGCGTAGTGACAGCCGGATGCTTTGGCCGTACGGCCGGACGATGAGATTGTTGCGCCACGCCGATGAGCGCATGACCGAATATTGGCACGACGCCGGACCCGTCCACGCGAGAGGCAGGCACGTGGGCACAGGCGATGCTTCCTGCTGGCGCCGACCCCTTCACCGGAGCGACAATGTCCGATCGATCCAAAGAGAACGTGCCGCGGGGCGACCACGTCCCGGGTGGTCCCAACGACGAGACCTCGGCCGAGATGAACCAAAAGGCGGAGCCCGGTATCGACTCGGCGCCCCATCGTTCGCACGGCGCGCACGGCAAAGGTGTGCTCCAGCGCGAGGAGCACGACGACGCGCCGACCCCGACCCCTCCCTTCGCCAAGGGCTCCGACCGCGGTGGCGATGCCGGATGGGACGGATCGCGCGCCGGCGGGTCGGTGATCGACAAGCGGTCGCCGGACGACAAGAAGTAGCGCGCCGTCCGCGCGCCGTTCGTCGGTTCCTCAGTTCTCCAGCAGACGGCCGGCGTCGGGAAGCTCCTGCGTCCCGACGCCGGCCGTCTGCTGAAAAGCCGTCAACCGACGAACGCGGCGGCGAAGCCGCCGCGCTAGAAGATGCTCAGATTGATGTACTTCCTCGGATTCGCCTTCAGGTCCACCAGCACCGTGTCGAC
This sequence comes from Gemmatimonadaceae bacterium, assembly GCA_035265545.1. Taxonomy (GTDB): domain Bacteria; phylum Gemmatimonadota; class Gemmatimonadetes; order Gemmatimonadales; family Gemmatimonadaceae; genus AG11. Next base: position 8,417 of record DATFOL010000048.1, read on the forward strand.
CTGCCCGACGAGCTTGCGCAGATCGTTGTAGAGCAGGGTGTCGCGAAGGAGCTTGCCCGCGTTCCCCTCGCCGCGCTCGATGCCGGCGATCAGCGCGTTGGCGTGGCGGCTCGTCGAGTCGAGGTTCGCGGCGATCCGCGTCAGGCTCGCGCTCGACGTCTGAAAGTTCCGCATCGTCGAGTCGATCTTCGCCGAGTCCACCGCGCTGGCCGCGCGACGGAACGACGCCATCGTCGCGGTCAGGTTCCGGTTCTGCTCCGCGGCGATCGAGTTGAGCTGAAGGGACAGTCTCGCCGCCGCCTCGGTGAGCTGCGCGGCGTTCGCCAGCGAGCGACGCATGTCCTTGATTCCGCCGGCGGCAACCAGGTCGGCGTTGATCGCCTTCGTCATCGTCTGCACCGTCGCGCCGATCGAGTCGACGCGATTCATGATCGCCTGGATGTCCGTGTCCGCCGGACCCACGGGCACTGTGTCTCCCTCGGCATACGACACCTTGCTCGGTCCCTTCGGTGTCAGCGCGATCGCGGCGTCTCCGAAGATGCCGACGGGCTTCACGCTCGCCACGGCGTTCCTCGGCACTTTCACGCCGTCGTTGACGCGGAGCGTGACGTCGAGGAATCCGTCGTCGCGCAGCTCGACTTTGGCCACGGCGCCGACCGCCACGCCCGCGAGCAACACTTGCTGGCCTGGCTTGAGGTTCTGTCCCCACGCGAAGCGCGAATGGAGCGGATACCCCGACGACAACCCTCCGCGTACCAGCCAGAGCGTGCCGAGCAGGGCGATCGCCGCCGCGGAGGTGAGGAAGATTCCGACGAGCACTTCGTCCCGACGTTTCATGTCTGTAGGTATGGGGCCAGGAGCGCGGCCGTCAACGTATCGAGGATGAGAATCGTGACCGAGGTGATGACGACCGCCTTCGCGGTGCTGCGGCCCACGCCTTCCGCGCCCGCTTCCGTCACGAACCCCTCGTACGAGCACACGAACGCGATCGCTCCGCCGAACAGGGTCGCCTTGAGCAGCGAGTACACCACCTGGAAGGTGCCGAAGCCGAGGCGCACACCGGCGACGAAGTCCTGCGGCGTCACCTTCGTCACGTAGACCGACACCAGATAGCCACTGAACAGCCCCGTCGCGTCGGCGAGCACCACGAGGCAGGGGAGCATCACGAGGCACGCGAGCAGCCGCGGCACGATCAGAAACGCGAGCGGATCATACGACAGCGTCTCGAGCGCGTCGATCTGCTCGGTGACGCGCATCGTCCCGATCTCCGCCGTCATCCGCGCACCGACGCGCCCGGTGAGCACGAGCCCCGTCAGCAGCGGTCCCAGCTCGAGCACTTGCATGAGGCGAACCGACAGGCCGATGATCGAGAGCTGAACCCCCGGGAACAGCTGGTACCGAACCTGGATGGCGATCACGCCGCCGATGAACGCGGCGACGATCACGGTGAGCGGGATCGACTCCACTCCGACGCGCTGCATCTGCCGGATCGTCTCGGGGATGAACGTCGCCGGATCGCCGAGCGCGCGGCCCACGTCGCGCAGGAAGTACCCACGTGCACCGACCGACCGGAACAGGCCGATGAACGCACGCGTGATGCGGCGGAAGAACTTGATCCCGGTCCGCTGCACGACGGGGAAGGTCTCCGTCGGCTGCAGCCGGCCGTCGAGTGGCCGATCGAGCTCGCTCACGTACGCACGCGCACGAGGAGCACGAGCCCCATCAGGGCGAACATGGTGTTGGGCAGCCAGGCGGCCACGTCCGGGTTGATCAGCGCCTTGCCTCCGACCGCCTTCGTGAGCTGGATCATCAGGAGAAAGATGATCGTCGTCGCGAGGCTGACGCCGATCCCGTATGCCGTACCTCCTCGCTGGGTGCTCGTCGCAAGGGGCGCGCCGAAGAGGGCGATGACGAGGCACGTGATCGGGATCGCGATCTTGAGCGCACGCTCC
>DATFOL010000049.1:0-6230 GCA_035265545.1 Gemmatimonadaceae bacterium
AGGAACATGGCGAGCTCCAGGAAGTTGGTACCGATGTGATGCCGCGTGCACGCCGAGCGCTTAGCGTCGCGTCACATTCCCCGGAGCGTGATCCGTCCCTTGAAGCTGCGCAGCACCACGCGGCCGCCCATCTGGCCGCCGCCTGCGGCGAGCGTCATGCCGCGCCCTTCGCGTCCCGTCACCGGCTTGACGTTCGACCACGCGTTCTCGATCGCGCCGGTCACCGTCGCCGCATCGACTTCTGGCAGCATCTTGCGCGACAGCTGCACGTCGATCGCGCCGCTATGGGTCTCCATCTCCACCGACGCACCCCGAGTCAGCCCGAGTGCAAATCGAATCGCGCCCGTCGTCGACTCCAGCTTCACGCGATCGCCCTGCCCGCCGCGCGCGTCGATCGTTCCGCTGATCGTCGACGCGCCGACGTCTTCGCCGCCCTTCAGCGAGATATCGCCGGTCGCCGTCTTCACCCGCATCCATTGCGGCGCGCCGTCGATCGTCACCGCGCCGTCCATGCTCTCGGCGCGCAGCTCGCGCGGGCTGCCACGCACGGTGATCGAGCCGCCGACGACGTTCACGTCGAGGCCGCCGGTCACCTCGCTCACCGTCACGTCGGCACTCCCCGTCTTGAGCCACACTCGCGCCCCGCGCGGCACGCGCACGAGAAGCGAGCCTTCGCGCCCGGCCTGCTCGGTGGGCGACTCGACGAACCGCTTGAGCCCGCGCGTTGGGACGGGGCTCGGGCGGCCGAGCGCCACGTCCGAGCCCGTCGCCACCGTGCCGCTCACCACGACGCTGTCGCGATCCCACCCGACGACCTGCACGGTGCCCACCGACGCGAACAGGCGCACGGAGACGTCGGAGGTGGTCGCGTGGGCCGCCGACACCTTCTTCTGCGCCTGCCCTCGCGCCGGCGTGGCAAGCGCCGCCACCGTCCCGAGCGCCAGCAGCGCCCTCCGTGTCGCCGCGCGGCGCATCACGTGCGCGGTGCGAGCTCACTGGCTCGCCGCAGGAGATCGATCTTCCGCTCGTAGTTCGACACGAGCAGCTCGGCCAGCACCCGGTTCGACGGATCGTGCTCCAGCGCCGAGCGTGCCTCGGCGATCGCCGAGTCAGCGATGCGCAGGCTGCGCTCGACGGTGGCGACGGTGGACGGCGCGAGCGAGTCGCGCCGCTCGTCCAGGGTGCGCCACAGCGCGTCGATGCTGCGCGCGTAGCCGCGTTCGGCGACGACGAGATGTGCCGGCAGCCGCGCCGCTGCGGGTGCGCTATCCGTTGCCGCGACCAGGTGCGTGGGTTCCACTCCATCCCTCGCACGCACCGCGAGCAGCGTGAGGATCGACGAGCTCGCGGCGACCAGCAGCGCCGCGGCGGCGAGACGCCAGCGCGCGTTCCACTGGATCGTGCGCGACCTCGGTGCGAGCTCGGCGCGGATCGACGACCACAGCTCCGGCGGCGGCGCGATCTCGCGCGGCAGGCGCGACGTCAGGTCGTCCAGACGATCGTCGGGTGACGTATGCTCGGTCATAGGCTCAGGGCTCGGATGAGGAGCTGGCGCGCCCGGTGGAGCTGCGCCCGCAGCGTCCCGGCGGCCAATCCCGTCATCGTCGCGATCTCCTCGTGTGTATACCCTTCCACGGCGTGCAGCACGAACGCGCGTCGAACGCCCGGTGGCAGCGCGGCGACCGCACGTTCGAGATCGATTGCCGTTGCCACGTCGGGCGCGAGCACGACGCCCGCGACCACCGACTCCGCATCCTCTTCATCCTCCGCCAGCGACACCCGCGCCGTCCGCCGCCGGTCGCGGCGGCGCCGCTCCAGGTGCGCGTTCACCGCGATCCGGTGCAGCCACGTCGTGAAGCTCGCGTCGGCGCGGAAGCGCGGCAGCGCCTCCCACGCGCGAACGAAGGCGTCCTGGGTCAGCTCGCGCCCCTCCACTGGATCAGCGGTGAGGCGCAGGCAGAGCGCGTACACTCTGCCGACGTACATGTTGTACAACAGCTCGAACGCATCCACGTCGCCCCGACGCGCACGGTCCACCAGCCCGTCGTCGCTCGTGGCGGGACGTGCGGGTTCGATCGACGTCTGATGCCGGACCAGTGAGAGCGTGCGCGCCATGACTGTAGATGAGATGCCGGCAGCGCGCTCGGCGTTTATGGCCGGCGCCCGTGCGATTACCCTTCCGCGCCCGGAAGAGTGAAGCGGACCGTCGTGCCCCGCCCCGGCACGCTCTCGATCCAGATCGTGCCGCCGTGCGCCTCGACGATCCCGCGCGAGATCGGGAGGCCTAGCCCCGCGCCATGTCTGGTGCCGAATCCGGACCCCGACACCTGGTAGAACCGGTCGAAGACGTACGGCAGCTGGTCGGCCTGGATCCCCTCCCCGGTGTCGATGACGCTGACGAGCACCCCCTCGTGGTATGGCTGCACGCGCACCTCCACCCGCCCGCCAGCCGGCGTGAACTTGAGCGCGTTGCCGACGAGGTTGGACAACAGCTGCGTCACGCGCTCCGGATCCGCGTGCACGAGTGGAAGATTCTCGTCGTACACCGCCTCCAGCTCGATCCCGCCGCTCTCCACGAGCGTCCGCAGCGCGTACAGTGCGGCCTCCACCAGTGGAACCGGCGCCACGTCACGCTGTGCCACCGTGAGCCGCCCGGCCTCCAGCCGAGTCACGTCGAGCAGGTCCTGGATGAGCGCGTCGATCTGCGCCGCCGCCTGCTGCATGACCTCCACCCGCTCGGTCACGTCCGGTGGGATCTCGGGACGCTCTCGGGCCTCGGCGAGGATGCTGCGCGCGAGCATCTTCACCGCGCTCGCCGGATTGCGGAGATCGTGCGACACGATCCCCATCATGTCGTCGCGGGCGCGGATCGCCTGGTGCAGCGCCTCCTCGGCACGATAGCGGGCGCTGACGTCGCGCAGCACGGCGGCATAGATGTCCTTCCCCTCGATCACCATGCGCTGGATCGAGGCTTCGGCGGGGAACTCCTCCCCCGACTTCCGCAGTCCGGAGATCTCCTGGCGCTCCCCCATCAGCCGAGCTCGCCCGTGAGCCGCGCCGAATCCATGCACGTGGCCGCGATGCGACGCGCGGAATCGTTCGGGGAGCAGCAGCGCGAGGTACTTCCCGCCCACCTCGCTCGCCGACCACCCGAAGATCCGCTCCGCCCCTTCGTTGAAGAAGATGATGCGCTGCTCGTCGTCCACGGCGATGACGGCGTCGGCCGATATCGCCAGGAAGCTCGAGTACAGGTCCGGCGGGAGGACCTGCTGCATGGCGGCACGATCGACCGCCTCGTTCGCTTCTCGCATCGGGCTCGTGGGGTTCACGCCGACAAATAGACCCTGAGCACCGGGCCTCGTCGTGTCAGGAGTTTCCCTAACCCCCGGTCAGGTTCGGGCAGACCAAATATCAGGCGGCCACCCGACATGACGGAAGGCGAAGGAGGACGAGATTCCTCGTCGAGCCATTCCTCCTCACGAACGGATTCCTACCATGTCGAAGACAATCTCGCAGGACGATACGCTGGCGACTCTCGTCGAGGCGCCGACCAGTCGCCGCGCATTCCTTCGGTCCGCCTCGCTCACCGCCGTCGGCGGTGCGCTCGTGGCCTGCGGCACGGGGAGCGAGAAGAACGCCGGGACTGCGCAGAAGGCCGCCATCCCCACCGGCACCCCGACGGCCGCGAACACCGTGGCCCAGACGGGCGGAACGATGGGCGCCCACGATACCGCCAAGTCCGCCGCCAGCGCCATGAGCGCCTCGGACACGATGGACGCGATGCACGAGAAGGGGGTCAAGGCCTTCCCGGCCAAGACCGCCGTCCACGGCAACCAGCTCCTCGAGCCGAAGCTCGTGAACGGCGTGAAGGTGTACGAGCTCACCGCGAGCGAGTTGCAGTGGGAGACCGAACCGGGCAAGACGGTGAAGGCCATGGCATACAACGGCCAGGTGCCGGGCCCCCAGATCCGCGTCCGCGAGGGCGACCGGGTTCGCGTCATCCTCAAGAACCAGCTCACCCAGTCCACGGCGATCCACTTCCATGGGCTCGAGGTGCCTGTGGATCAAGACGGTGTCCCGTTCATCACCCAGCCACCCGTCAAGCCGGGCGCGAGCTACACGTACGAGTTCACGGTACCGAACGCCGGCTCGCACATGTACCACTCGCACCACAACGCGGCGTTCCAGGTCGGCCTCGGGCTGCTCGGCGCGTTCATCGTCGAGCCGAAGAACAAGGCGAAAGAGCCCAAGGTCGACCAGGACGTCGTGTTCATCCTGAACGACGGCGCGCACGGGTACACCTTCAACGGCAAGAGCTTCCCGGCTACCCAGCCGATCGTCGCCAAGCTCGGCCAGAAGATCCGCATCCGGTACATGAACGAGGGGATGATGATCCACCCGATGCACCTGCACGGGATGCATCAGACGGTCATCGCCAAGGACGGCTGGGACCAGCCGGCCCCCTGGAAGTGCGACACCCTCAACATCGCCCCGGGCGAGCGCTGGGACGTGATCGTGAACTGCAACAACCCCGGCACCTGGGCGTTCCACTGCCACATCCTCCCGCACGCCGAGAGCGATCACGGGATGTTCGGGATGGTGACGGCGCTGGTGGTGGAGAAGTAGACTCCTTGAAGGGCGAGCGACAGCTCGCCTGGACAGCTCTCGAGCGAACCGGTTCACGGTTTCTCGGTTCACGGTTAGTCGGCCAACCTCGGATGGCAGGGGCTTCCCGAGGCTGGCCGCAAACCGAAGAACCGTTCACCGACTAACTGCGTCCTATCATGTCCCGTCCCGACATCATCCGCGTCATCCTCGCCGACGATCATCTCGTCGTCCGCGCCGGGCTCAAGGCGCTCCTCAGCACGAGCAAGGACATCGAGGTCGTAGGGGAAGCGTCGAATGGGCGGGATGCGCTCGCGCTCGTCGAGCGGTTGTCGCCGCACGTCGCGGTGCTCGATCTCGACATGCCGCAGATGGACGGGCTCACCGCCACCAAGGAGCTCGTCGGAAAGAACAGCGCCACGCGGGTCCTCATCCTCACCATGCACACCGAGGACGAGTTCCTCGTCAACCTCCTCGAGGCCGGTGCGGCGGGTTACCTCGTGAAGAACGCCGCCGACCGCGAGCTCGCCGACGCGGTGCGGGCCGTCGCCGCGGGCGACAGCTACGTGCAGGCCAGCGCGGCGCGCGCCCTCGCGCGCCAGGTGTCGAAGCGCGGCGAGCACGCCGACGAGCGCGCGCAGTACCAGTCGCTCACCGAACGCGAGCGCGACGTGCTGGTGCACGTCGCCGGCGGATACTCGGCGTCCGAGATCGGCGAGCGGCTGTTCATCAGCCCGAAGACGGTCGAGACCTACAAGCAGCGGATCACCGAGAAGCTCGGCCTCTCGCACCGCTCCGACTACGTGCAGTTCTGCCTCCGACTCGGACTGCTGAAGACTGTCTGAGGTGAGCATCTCCGACGCGTCGTCCGCGCCGCCGCGCCGGCGCGGCGGCTTCGGTTCCATTCCAGGGCCGCGCCAGCGCTATCCGGGCGAGTTCGCGCTGGCCGTCATCCGCCGCCCGCTCGCGCTGTTCGACGGACTGGCGCGCGACTACGGCGACGTCGCCGGCTTCCGCATCGCGGGACAGCCCGTAGTGCTCGTCAGCGATCCCGATCGTATCCGCGACGTCCTCGTCACCCACGGCCGTCTCTTCCACAAGGGCCGCGGGCTCGAGCGCGCCAAGATGCTGCTCGGCGAGGGGCTGCTCACGAGCGAGGACGAGCTCCACCTGCGCCAGCGGCGTCTCGCTCAGCCGGCGTTCCATCGCGCTCGCATCGCGGCGTACGCCGACACCATGGCCACGTACGCAGCGCGGCGCACGGAGCATTGGCGAAACGGCGAGCGGCTCGACGTCGCTCGCGAGATGGCGACGTACACCCTCGCCGTCGTCGGCAAGACACTGTTCGACGCCGACATCGAAGGCGAGGCGCACGAGATCGGTGAAGCGCTGAGCGCGGCGATCGATGCGTTCAACCTCAGCGTGCTCCCCTTCGGCGAGCTGCTCGAGCGGTTGCCGCTCCCGACCACGCTGCGCTTTCGCCGCGGCCGCGAGCGGCTCGACGCGACGATCTACCGGCTCATCGCCGAGCGTCGCGCGTCGGGCGAGGATCGCGGCGATCTGCTCTCGATGCTGCTGCTCGCGCAGGACAGCGAAGGCGACGGCGGCACGATGAGCGATCTGCA
>DATFOL010000050.1:0-4215 GCA_035265545.1 Gemmatimonadaceae bacterium
GCCACCCAGCTCGTGTTCGAGCCCGGCGTGACGGCGATCGTCGGCCCGAACGGATGCGGCAAGTCCAATGTCTCGGACGCGGTCCGGTGGGTGCTCGGCGAGCAGCGCGCCCGGCTGATGCGCGGCGCGAAGATGGACGAGGTGATCTTCCAGGGCTCGTCCGCGCGCCGCGCCGTGAACGTCGCCGAGGTGTCGCTCCACTTCTCGAACGAGGACGGAATTCTTCCCGTGCCGTTCAAGGAAGTGGTGATCACCCGCCGGCTCTCCCGCTCGGGTGACAGCGACTATTTCCTCAATCGCGCGCCCTGCCGGTTGCGCGACATCGCCGACCTGCTGCGGGGCACGGGCCTCGGAGCCGGTACCGGCGTGGTGATCGAGAGCAAGATGATCGACGCGCTGCTCTCCGATCGGCCCGACGATCGGCGCGAGCTGTTCGAGGAAGCCGCCGGCGTGGGATTGTACCGCGACCGTCGCCGCACGACGGAGCGTCGTCTCGAGGAGACGACCGGCGACCTGCAGCGGCTCGACGATCTGATCAACGAGGTGGCGAGCCAGGTGAGGAGTCTGGCGCGGCAGCGGAAGCGCGCGGAGCGCCATGCGGAGATCATGACCCGTCGCTTCACCGTCGAGCTCTCGCTCGCCGCGCGCGAGATGGAAGCGTGGCGCGAGGAGCTCGCGCGGCTGGAGACACGGCTCGGCGAGCTGCGCGCGCAGCTTCCGGCCGCCGAGTCTGCCGCGTTGGATGCGGAGGCGGCGCGCGATCAGGCGCATGGCGCGCGCGCCGCCGCCGAGGCGCAGCGCAACGAGCTGTCGCGGCTGGTGAGCGTGCAGCGCGAGCAGGTGCAGCGCATCCGCGGCGAGATGGCCGTCGCCGAGGAGCGTCAGCGCAACGCGACGGCTCGACGGCAGCGCGCCGAGGCCGAGGCGAACGCCGGCGAGCAGACAGGCGTGCAGATCGCCGCCGAGCGTGAACGCGCCGCGGCGGAGCGCACGCGCGAAGAGGCCGAGCTGGCGGAGGCCGAAGCCGAGCTGGCGCGGCATCAGGACGCCGAGAACGAGGTGCGGCGGCTGGTTGCCGAGGCGCGCAACGCGGTCGAGAGGGCCGAACGCGATCTCCGTGAGCTGCAGGACCGCGTCCGGCGCGTGGAGCACGACCGTGAGCGCGCGGTGCGCGAGCTCGACGAGGTGCGCCAGCGCGCCGAGGTCCTCGCGCAGGAGCGGGCGCAGCTCGACGACGCGCTCGCCCTCGCGAAGCGCGAGCACGACGAGCTGCAGGTAGAAGTCGACGACGCGCAGGCCGCCGCCGCCGCCGCAGCGAGCGAGATGGAAGACGCGCGGGCGGCCGACCGCGAGACGCGCGAGCGGGAGGCGCTCGCGCGCGCGGAGCTGTTCCGGGCCGACGAGGCGCTCACGGCACTCCAGGGACGCGTGAACGCGCTCGAGCAGCTCGAACGCGACCGCGTGGGGCTCGCGCCCGCCGCGTCGCGACTACTGCGGGACCGTGAGCAGTTCGGCGAGGGCGCCGTGCTCGGCCCGGTCTCCGACTTCATCGCCGCCGACCAGGCGTCGGCGCTGCTCGTGGAGAAGTTCCTCGGCAACTCGGTGCACGCTGTGCTCGTACGCGACCGCGCGGTCGCGGAGGCCATCCGCGTGTGGCACGGCGAGGCGAACCCAGGCCCCCTGCTCCTCCTGCCGCTCGATGCGGCGGGCGACGAAGTGGGCGACGCGCGCGAGGGCTCTGGCCTCGAGTCGGTCGTCTCGGCGGTCGGGCCGGGACGCGCGTGGGTGCGCGCGCTGCTCGGACACGTGCACGCGCTCAACGGCGGAAGTGCGTTCGTGGACGCGAGAGGCGCCGTGTGGCTGCCGGGTGGCACGACCGGCCCCGGGCCCCTGCGCCGCCGCGCCGAGCTGGCCGAGCTGCGCCGCGAGCTGTCCACGCTCGAGGAGCAGCGGCAGGAAGCGTCGCGCACCGCGGACGCGATGCGCGAGTCGGTCGTCCAGAGCGAGCGTCGCGTGTTGGAGGCGACGGAAGCGGCCTCGGTGGCGCAGCAGCAGGCGCGCGGAGCGCTCGAGCGCCAGGCGGAATCGGGGCGCCGCGTAGCGCGCGCCACGCGCGAGGCCCAGGAAGCCGCGGCGCTCGCCGAGCGACTCGATGCTCGCGCCGCCGAGCTGACCGAGCGCGAGCGCGCGCTCGACGCGGACGCAGCCGCGCTCGGCGAGCAGGCCGGCGTGCGAGAGCAGGCGATCGCCCAGGCGCGCGAACGCGCGTTGGTGACCGAGCGCGGGCAGGAAGAGGCGCGCGAGCTGCGGGGCCGCTGGCAGGTGCGCCAGGCCGAGACTCGCGCGCGGGTGCAGATGGCGGTGGACCGCGAGCGCCGGCTCAGCCAGGAGGTGTCCACGGCCACCCAGCGGCTCGCTCAGCTCCGCGAGGAGCTCAGCGAGCTCGCCCTGTCGGACAGCGCGCTCGCCGAGCAGATGGCTGCGTGGACGATGGACCTCGAGACGCGCGAAGCGACGCTGTCCGACGGCGAGGCGAGCCTCGCGGCGGCCGAGGCGGCGGTGCGCGCCTCCGATGACGCGGTCACCGCGGCGGATCACGCCGTGGACGAACAGCGCCGTCGCCTCGCGTCGGCCAGCGACGAGCTGCATCACGCCGAGCTCCGGTTCACCGAGCTCTCGGGGCGTCGTGCGGCGATCCGCGAGCGGCTCGAGACGGAGTGGAAGCGTCCACTCGAGGACATGGTGGCCGAGGTGCCGCCGGTGGATCTCGACGACGACGCACTGCGCGTCGAAGCGGCCGAGCTGCGCCGGCAGCTCGAGCAGCTTGGCCCCGTGAACGCGCTCGCGATCGAGGAGCACGACGAGACGATGAAGCGACACGACTTCCTCGTCGCGCAACGCGCTGACCTCGCCGAAGCGAAGGCGTCGCTGTTGCAGGCGATCAAGGAGATCGACGCGACCGCGCGCGAGCTCTTCCTCGCCACGTTCGAGCAGGTGCGCGTCAACTTCCGCGAGATCTTCATGTCACTGTTCGGCGGCGGCGAGTGCGACCTGCGGCTCGAGAATCCGGACGCCCCGCTCGACTGCGACATCGAGATCCACGCGTCGCCGCGGGGGAAGAAGACGCAGCGCATCCATCTGCTCTCGAGCGGCGAGCGTGCGCTCGTGGCGCTCTCGCTGCTGTTCGGGATCTTCCTCACCAAGCCGAGCCCGTTCTGCCTTCTCGACGAGGTGGATGCACCGCTCGACGACGCGAACGTCGGACGCTTCGTGCGCATGCTCAATCAGTTCAAGAGCCGCACACAGTTCATCGTGATCACGCACAACCCTCGCACCACCACGGAGGCAGGCGACGCGGTGTACGGCGTGACCATGCAGGAGCCGGGCGTCTCGTCCCTCGTCAGTGTGCGCATGCGAAATGCTTCCACCGAGGCGTCGGTCCCGTTCGACTCGGTGGTCGATGAAGGCGCCGTGCGGCGTCCCGAGACACGGGATGGCCGCCTTCAGGACGACGCCGAAATCGCGGTTCAGTAAGCGCTGATGCGGCTCGTCACGCTCGGCACCGGTACCGTCGCGCTCACGGCAACCCGCGTCTGCGCGGGACATTACGTCGAAGCCGGCACAGTACGACTGCTGCTCGACTGCGGGAGCGGGATCACGCATCGGCTCGCCGAGCTCGGGATCCCGTGGCGCGAGATCACCCATATCGCGATCACGCACTTCCACACGGATCACATCTCCGACCTGGCGACGCTCGCGTTCGCGTGGAAGTACGGCGACCTGCCCGGTCGCACGGCTCCGCTGGTCCTCGTCGGACCGGTCGGGATCAAGGATCTCGTCGAGCGGCTCATCGCCGTGTTCGGCGACTGGCTCCGCGAGCCGGGTTTCCCGCTCGAGGTTCTCGAGATCGCGCCGGGCGAGGCCATCGACCTCGGCGACGGCACCACGCTGCGCACGACCAAGGTCCCGCACACGGACGAGAGTGTCGCGTATTCGATCGAGCGGGGTGGCCGGCGGATCGTCTACACGGGGGACACCGGCTACGACCCGATGCTCGCCGAATGGGCGCGTGGCACCGACGTGCTGCTCTGCGAGTGCTCGCTGCCGCTCGAGATGGCGATCCCGTCGCACCTTACTCCCGAGCAATGCGGCGCGCTCGCCGCGGCCGCGCTGCCGAAGCATCTGGTGCTGACGCACTTCTACCCTCCGGTCGAG
>DATFOL010000051.1:0-12920 GCA_035265545.1 Gemmatimonadaceae bacterium
CAGACGATCGCCTCGGCGGTGCAGGAGATGAGCGCGCTGATCGAAGACCTGCAGATGCGGGTAGCGCGGTTCCGCCTGGGTGGTGAGACGGAGCAGCTGGTGGTGGAGAAGGCGGAGGGGGCGATGATGATTCCGATGAGCCGGGTGATGATGGAGGTGTGAGAATCGGGTGGGGGTGGGGGGTGGGGAGTGGAAAGTGGAGAGTTCACGGCCTCGGGATGCTTCTGCGTCCCGAGGCCGTTGCTCTTGCAGTCACTCCCCACCCCCAAGTCCCCACCCAGCCCAGTAAGTTTCGATCAATGACCACGCGTGAATTGAACCCGTCCGAACTGCTCGAGCGCGACATCGGCCTCGACGCCGCTGCCCTCTTCACTTCGCTCGCCGCCGAGTACCTCGCCTCCACGCGCGACCGCACCGGTCCGGTGAGCACGTCGCGCTCGTCGAGCGAGATCGCCGAGCGGTTCGACGAGCCACTGCCGCTCGACGGGATGCCGCTCGGCGCCGTCGCGGCGCGGCTGCGCGACCAGGTGCTTCCCGACTGCAACCGGTTCTACCATCCGCGGTATGCCGGCCATCAGGTGTCGCCGCCGCTGCCCGCGGCGATCTGGACGGAGCCGCTCATCGCCGCGCTGAATCAGTCGCTCGCCGTGGCGGAGATGTCGCCGGTGCTCACCGTGCTCGAGCATCGCGTGGTGCGCTGGATGTGCGACCTCGCCGGGTTCGGCGCCGCGGCGGGAGGGACGCTCACGAGTGGCGGCACCGAGGCGACGTTCACCGCGCTCCTCGCCGCGCGCGCCGCGGCGATGCCCGACGCATGGGCGAACGGCGTGGGCGCCGATCCGCCGGTGGTCGTCTGCGGCGAGCACGCGCACTACGCCGTCTCGCGCGCCATCGCCGAGCTGGGGCTCGGGCTGAGCAACGCCCACGTCGTTCCGTCACGCCAATGGCGAATGGACACCGAGGCGCTGGCGATCACGCTCGACCGGTTGGCGGAGCAGGGGAAGCGTGTGATGGCCGTCGTCGCCACGGCGGGGACGACGCCGACCGGTTCGTTCGACGAGCTCGAGGCGATCGGTCCGCTCTGCCACGAGCGCGGGCTCTGGCTGCACGTGGACGGCGCGCACGGCGCGTCGGCGCTGCTCAGCGAGACGCATCGCGATCGGTTGCGCGGCCTCGCCTTCGCGCGCTCGATCGCGTGGGACCCGCACAAGATGATGCTCCTCCCGCTCTCGGCGGGAGTGCTGCTCGTGCGTGAGGAGCGCGATCTCGATGCGGCATTCGCCCAGCGCGCGCCGTACCTGTTCACCGGCGAGGAGACCGCGCGGCAGTGGGATCAGGGTCCACGCAGCTTCCAGTGCTCGCGGCGCGGTGACGCGCTCAAGCTCTGGGTGGCGTTCCAGCGCTATGGCGTGCGCACGCTCGCGGCGATCTACGATCACCAGTGCGACCTCGCGCGCGCGATGCACCACCAGCTCGAGGAGCATCCGCACTTCGAGCCGATGCACGAGCCCGAGTCGAACATCCTCTGCTTCCGATGGATCGGCGACGGCAGCCACCGCGACGAGGCGCTCGACGCCTTCAATCGCGAGCTCCGCGAGTCGTACAACCGCTCTGGCGCCGGCTGGATCACCGCCACCACCCTCGGCGCGCGCCGCGTGCTTCGCGTGACGATCATGAACCCGCGGACGACGGAAGCCGATCTCGCGGAGATCATCGACGGGCTGGATCGGCAGGCCGAAGCGATGCTGGCGGCGAACTGATTGCGAACGCTAAGAGTGGCGATCAAACGACGGAACGCGGATGAGACGGATGGGACGGGAACGGCCGGATCGCTCCGTGTGAGCGGAGAGATCTCTCCGCCGCAGCCTGAGAAAGGCTTTTAGGGTCGTGGATGGAGAGGATCGGTGCGCGGGAGTCAGGCATCCCGACGCGGAGAGGAGTGGATCCGGCCGTTCTGCAGTTCAGATCCGCCTGATCCGCGTTCCCGCTCGATCGCCAATGGAAGCGTCCCCTCACGGGCGCCACCCCGAACCTTCCCGCCCGCTATCGGATAGTGCCACAGCTTGCCCCGTACCCGGGCGCCAATCAGCTTCCACGGTCGCACGAGCCCTCTTTCACCCGAACATCCGCCCCCATGCGCGTCAACAACATCCTCGAGACGATCGGCAACACGCCGCACGTGCGCCTCAACCGCCTGTACTCGGAATTCCCCGGGAACGAGGTGTGGCTCAAGCTGGAGCGCGCGAACCCCGGCGGGTCGATCAAGGACCGCATCGGCATCGCGATGATCGACGACGCCGAGCGGCGCGGGGTGTTGAAGAAGGGCGGGACGATCATCGAGCCGACCTCGGGCAATACCGGCATCGCCCTCGCCATGGCCGCGGCGGTGAAGGGCTACCGGTGCATCCTGATCATGCCCGAGTCGATGTCGGTGGAGCGCCGGCGCATCCTCGTCGCCTACGGCGCCGAGCTGCACCTCACCGCCAAGGAGCTCGGCATCAAGGGCGCGATCGCGCTGGCGCAGGAGATGGCGGCGCAGATCCCCGGCGCCTGGGTCCCGCAGCAGTTCGAGAACCCGGCCAACATCGACATCCACCGTCGCACCACGGCGCAGGAGATCGTCAAGGACTTCCCCGAGGGCATCGATTTCCTCATCACTGGTGTCGGCACCGGCGGTCACATCAGTGGCGTCGCCGAAGTGCTCAAGAAGACGATGCCCAACCTCAAGGCGTTCGCCGTCGAGCCCGAGAAGTCACAACCGATCGCCGGTGGCACCCACACCCCGCACAAGCTTCAGGGGATCGGCACCGGTTTCGTGCCGGCGAACGTGAACCGCGAGGTGCTCGATGGCACCATCGCGGTGAGCGAGGAGGACGCGTTCCGCTACGCCCTGCGCGCGGCGAAGGAAGAGGGGATCTTCATCGGCGCGTCGTCGGGCGCGTCGCTCGCCGCCGTGGCGAAGAAGCTCCCCGAGCTGCCAAAGGGCGCGCGCGTGATGACGTTCTGCTACGACACGGGCGAGCGGTATCTCTCGGTGGAGGGACTGTTTCCGCTGCCGGCCGCGGCATCTCCTGCTACGGCGGGGGCGCCGTAATGATGCGGTTCGTCGGCTCTTCAGTTCTTCAGTAGACGGCCGGCCTCGGGACGCAGGAGCGTCCCGAGGCCGGCCGAGAACCGACAAACCGTAAACCGACGAACGGCGCGCGCCGCGCGCGCCCTCACGGCCGCCTCGCACTCGGATCCCCTGTCGGCGGCGGAGCTTGATCGGTCGCCGCGGGCGGTCCCAGTATCTCCCGCAGGATCGGCTTCAACGCGTCGGCCCAGACCTGGTAGCCCTTCAGCGACGGATGCAGGCCGTCGACCATCATTCCCTCGTAGAGCGTACCGCTCGCGTCGGCCAGCTTGTCGTTGACGTTCACGTAGCGCACCGACTTCCCGTCGCCCATCCGCGCGAGGTTGTCGTTGATGTGCGCGATCTCGTGGTTGATCTGCGCCGACGCGGCGGGGTTGTCGTTCCGCGGGAAGATGCCGGTGAGGACGATCGTCGCGTTCGGGGCCTTGCGACGACACAGGTCCACGAGCGCGCGCAGCCCGCGCGTGATGTCGGCGACCTTCTCCTCGCCGCCGGGCTCACGTCCGACGTTGTTCGTCCCCGCGAGTATGACGATCACCTTCGGATTCACGCCGTCGAGCTCACCGTTCTCGAGCCGCCACAGGATGTGCTCGATCCGGTCGGCGCCCCACCCGAAGTCGGCGGCGTTCCAGCCGGTGAAGTTCTCGCGCCAGTTCGCGAGGAACTGCGGATAGTCCGTCGCGCCCCACCGGCGCGTGATCGAGTTCCCCTCGAAGTAGACGTCGATCCTTCCCTGGGTGCGCTTGGCGAGCAGCTGCTGGTGCGCGAGCATCGAGTTCGGATCGGTGCGCGGCGTCGGCTTGTCGGCGGGCCACGGAGTCGTGCTCGCCGGAGTCGTGCTCGCCGTCGGACTCGCCCCACTCGGCGCTGCACTCGGCGCTGCACTCGTGGTCGGTGCGGCGGGTACGGGTGGCGCGGCGGTGTAGGTGCGCTCGAAGTGACGGTCTGCCCACTGGAGGAAGTGCTTCCAGTTCGGCGCGTCGGTGTGGCCGCCGTCGTGCTGCCGCCACGCGAGCTCACCGTCGAGCAGGCCGACGTTCACCGGTGGCATCTTCGCCGTTCGCCAGTCGTAGGGAACGCCAAGGTCCTTCGCACCGAGCAGGCGGAACGCCGGCTGCGCCGCGACGGCGGCCATGAAGCTCCCATGCTGATCGAGCCACTTCGCGTCGCCCTTCTCGGGGATGCCGTAGCTCACGAACGTCAACCGCGGCGCGCAGAGCGCGATCAGCTGATGCGAGTCGACGGGCAGATCGTTCGCCGTCTTGCGCCCGAAGCGCGACCCCTCGGCGCCGTACTTCAGGTAGTTCCCCGCCATCCAGTGGTATTCGCCGCTGCCCGTCAGGCTCTCCACCGCCTCGCCCCAGTTGCGACGGTGCAGCGTCGTGCCGCCCTTCCCCGACGAGCCGATGAGCACCATCGCGAATCGCGGATCGAACGCCATCGTCACCAGCGCGGCCTTCCCGTAGCGCGACACACCTTCGATGCCGACGCGCCTCGCGTCGACCGCGCGATCTGTCTCGAGATAGTCGAGCGCGCGCGACGCGCCCCAGCCCCAAGCGCGCAGCGCGCCCCAGTCCTCGGGCTTGCGCGGCTGTCCGCGATTCGTGAGACCGATGATTCCCTTCGTCAGCCCCGCGCCGTTGTCGGCCTGGACGCTCGTGGGGTTGAGGAACACGAACCCCCAGCCGTCGACGATGAGCTGCTCGGTCGCCGGCGCGTCGCTGCCCGGAGCGGGCGGCGGCGGGACGAACCCCGCGGGTCGGCTCCCCGGTGGTGCGGGCCGGCCGAGCGCCTGGTCGAGGGTGCCGGGCCTGAACATGATCATCACCGGCACCCGACCCGGCGCGTCGGCAGGGACGACGAGGGTGAGCGGGATGTCGAGGCTGAGCTGCGGGTACGCCGAGTTGTCGACCCGGCCGACG
Organism: Gemmatimonadaceae bacterium; assembly: GCA_035265545.1. Lineage (GTDB taxonomy): Bacteria > Gemmatimonadota > Gemmatimonadetes > Gemmatimonadales > Gemmatimonadaceae > AG11. Next base: position 5,056 of record DATFOL010000051.1, read on the forward strand.
AGCTGCCTGGCGACGACGCGCTTCCCGCCGACGCGGCCCGTGTCGGTCGCCGTCACCGACCAGCTGACCTTCGGCACGTTCGCGGGGATCCGGCCGTACACCTCGCGCTCGAACCCATCGATGATCTCGCGCCGACGCTGCTGCCACAGCCGCGCGTTGGTGACCTTGCGCCCGTCGTTCAGCCGCAGGAGCTCGGGCAGTGACGTGAACGGGTTCGCGAGTGCCGAGTCGTAGTTCGCATGGTTGGGCGCCTGCTCGTTTCCGCTCGGCCCCGGGCGCAGCGCCGTGATGCCGAGCTGCGCCATCATCTGCCGGTGGTCGTCGGCCGTCAGCCTGGCTCGTTCCGCGGCCGCAGCCGAGTCCGGACGCGCGGGCGGCGGGGGCGACGACGCTGACGGCTGTTGCGCCGCGGCCGGCAGCGCGACGAGCGCCGCGACGAGGAGGGCCCAGCTGCGTGCGACGGAGCTCAGCGAGCGTCCGTGTTCGTGCTTCCACATGATCGTCGTCTCGCTGATCGAAGATGGGGTCGGAACCGGCCCGGTGCGCTATTCTACGCGCGGAGCAGCTCGACCGATGCGATGGCCGGACCGAACTTCATGGAGAGAGACCGCGATGCGTCAACGACTCAGCCTGGTCACCCTCGGCGTGCGCGACATCGCCCGCGCGCGCCGCTTCTACGAGGACGGACTCGGATGGCACCGCGACTTCGGCCAGGACGACGTCGCGATGTACCAGACGGGCGGGATGGTGTTCGCGCTCTACGAGTGGCCCAAGCTCGCCGAGGATGCGGGCGTTCCTGAGGAGGGAAGCGGCTTCCGCGGCGTGACCCTCGCCTACAACGCCCGCTCGAAGGAGGAAGTGCACGCCGTGCTGGAGGAGGCCCGCGCCGCGGGCGCGAAGATCCTGATCGAGCCGCGCGACACTTTCTGGGGCGGCTACGATGCGTACTTCTCCGATCCGGACGGGCATCTGTGGGAGGTCGCGTGGAACCCGTTCTGGACGATGGACGAGGAAGGGAATGTGAGGCTGGTGAGTGGGTGAGTGGGAAAGCGTCTTGGTCGGAAACCGTAGTGAGTTGGTTGGTTGGATCGTGAGTTGGTGTGAAACGGCCTCGGGAGGCAGGAGCATCCCGAGGCCGTTCAACTCACGAGCTCACCCTCCAACCAACCAACTCACTCTAAAAATCATCCGCGTCCCGATACGCCTTGATCAGCGCGAGCTCGCCTTCCTTGCCCGGTAACGATTTCCCGTGCTCCATCCCGATCAATCCCTTGTACCCGCGGTCGTGCACGAACTTGAACACGTTCCGGTAGTTCGTCTCTCCCGTGCCCGGCTCCTTCCGACCCGGCGTGTCCCCCGTCTGCACGTAGCCAATCTCGTCGAAGCACTTGTCGAAGTTGTAGATCATGTGCCCCTCGCTGATCTGCGAGTGGTAGAAGTCGAACAGCAGCTTGCACGACGGGCTTCGCACCGCCTTCATCAGCGCGTACATCTCGTCGTTGTTGTGGATGAAGAACCCCGGATGGTTCTCGATCACGTTCAGCGGCTCGAACACCATCACGATCCCGTGTGGCTCGAGTAGATCGCTCGCGCGACGCAGACAGTCGATGACGTTCGCCAGCTGGTAGCCGCGCGGGAGCTTCGGGTCGGCGTTACCCACCAGCGACGTCACCCACTTCGCGTTCACCCGCTTCGACACCTCAATCGACGCGCGCACCTCGGCGAGGAACGCGTCGCGTTCCTCCGGCTTCCCCGTCGTGAGTGATCCACCGGCCTTGAACCCGGTCTGCCCATTGTTGACGAAGATCCCCATCGTCATCCCGAGCCGCTGCATCTCCTTCGCGATCGCCTCCTGCTCGGCGACCGGACGTCCCTTCATGCGATTGTCCTCCATCGCCGTGAAGCCCTGCTCGTGCGCGAACTTCAGCTCGTCGACCACGCCGCCGGGCGCATGGTTGGAGAACTGCCCGGCATCGAACGCGTAACGGAGCTTGAACGGCTGCGGGGCCGATCCGCTCGAGACACTCGATGCCGTCGTCGATGCGCGCGCCAGCGCATCGGGCACCATCGCCAGCGCCGCCGCGGCGGCCGTTCCCTTCATGAACTCACGTCTATGCATGTCGTGATGCTCCGGTGTTCGATGTGCTCGGCTGGTAGACTATCGCGCGCCGACTAACGGCGGGAACGCGGATTTCAACGGATCTGAACTGCAGAAGGGCCGGATCGGCTCCTCTCCGGGTCGGGCCGCCGGGCTTTGGCGCAATGCTCCTCTCCATCCACGACCTCAAAGAAGTTTTCTCTGGCTGCGGTGCAGAGATCTCTCCGCCCCATGGAGCGATCCGGCCGTTTCCGTTCGATCCGCCAAATCCGCGTTCCCGCCGTTGGAAGGCCACTAGAAGCGTCCATAGCGAAGCGTCCTCGGCGCGAAAGAAGCTCGGCGCGCGGAAGGTAGCGCCGAACTTGCACCACCGCATCCGAGTTCATCGACGTCCCAATCCCGGAGCATTATTTCATGCAGCGTCGCACCCTCGGTACCGAACTGACCGTCTCCGCCCTCGGCCTCGGCTGCATGGGCATGTCCGACTTCTACTCCTCCGACCGCGACGATGCTCAATCGATCGCGACCATTCACCGCGCGCTCGACCTCGGCATCGACTTCCTCGACACGGCCGACATATACGGCCCGTTCACCAACGAGCGCCTGGTCGGCGACGCGATCAAGGGCCGGCGTGATGAGGTCGTGCTCGCCACCAAGTTCGGCAACGTCCGCGACGAGCAGGGGAACAGCCTCGGTATCGACGGCTCGCCCGAGTACGTCCGCAGGGCCTGCGACGCCTCGCTCAAGCGCCTCGGCGTCGATCACATCGATCTCTACTACCAGCACCGCGTCGACAACGACGTCCCGATCGAGGAGACCATCGGGGCGATGGCCGAACTGGTGTACCAGGGGAAGGTGCGCTGGCTCGGGCTCAGCGAGGCCGCACCCGCGACGATCCGCCGAGCCCACGCAGTGCATGCGATCGCCGCCCTCCAGACGGAGTACTCGCTCTGGATGCGGGACGTCGAGGACGAGATCCTGCCCACCTGCCGCGAGCTCGGCATCGGCTTCGTCCCCTACTCGCCGCTCGGTCGCGGGTTTCTGACCGGTCGGTTCACCAGCTTCGAGGATCTCCCCGCCGACGACTTCCGCCGCCGCCAGCCGCGCTTCCAGGGAGAGAACTTCCAGAAGAACCTCGATCTCGTGCGCCACGTCGAGCAGGTCGCATCGCGCAAAGGGTGCACGCCGGCGCAGCTGGCGCTGGCGTGGCTGCTCCATCAGGGTGATGACATCGTCCCGATCCCGGGGACCACGCGCGTCGATAACCTCGAGGACAACGTCGGCGCGCTCGGCGTCACGCTCACCGAGCGCGACCTCGAGCGCATCGACGCGGTGTTTCCGCGCGGCGCGGCGGCAGGAGAGCGATACCTGCCGGGCGGGATGTCGACGGTGAATCGGTAGCGCCGCAATACGGTTCGTTTGGGTCAGGTGAGATCGGGGAGCGTCTCCAGCTTGTCGGGATTGCTGATCGAGTAGATCGCCTGGATGCGCGCGTCACGCACCTCGAAGATCACCGCCGCGTGCGCGCGGCCGCCCACGTAGACGAGGAAACCCGGCTGCCCGTTGATCTGGGCCGCGCGGATGGTCCGCTCCATCGCCGCGTACCGAGGCCCGACGCCAGCCATGAACCGCGCGACGTTCTCGGCGCCGTGAATTGGCGTGAGCGTCGCGCCGCGCGCCTTGCCACCACCATCCGTCCACAGCGTGATGTCCTCGGCGAGCACGGCGACCATGCCGTCGAAGTCACCGGCGTTGGCGGCGGTGTTGAAGCGCTGCAGCAGCCGCTCCGCCTGCGCCGGGTCGGCGTCGAAGCGAGCCTCCGCCTTGCCGAGGTGCTTCTTCGCGCGCGAGAGCAGCTGCCGGCAGTTCGCCTCCGACTTGTCGACGATGCGGGCGATCTCGCCGTACTCGAAGTCGAAGACGTCGTGGAGCAGGAGGACGGCACGCTCGATCGGCGACAGACGCTCGAGCATGAGCATGAAGGCCATCGAGAGCGACTCGGCCAGCTCGATCGGCTCCGCGGGATCGGGGGCATCTTCGGTCACGAGCGGCTCCGGGAGCCAGGGGCCCACGTAGGATTCGCGCTGGTGGCGCGCCGACTGTAGCTGGTTGATCGCGAGCCGCGTGACGATCGTCGTGAGATACGCGTGCGGGGCGCGGATCTCCTCCCCGTGCGCCTGCTGCCAGCGGAGGTACGCGTCCTGGACCAGATCCTCGGCGTCCGCCACACTGCCCAGCATGCGATAGGCGATCGCGAAGAGCAGCGGCCGCGCGCCGGTGAAAACCGCGGCTCGCGTCTCGTCCATCGTGTCGGACGTGAGCGGTCCTATGGGCTCATGCGCTCGTGACACCTGCTCCTGCCGTCGGTCACTCATGTCGATACCTCATGAAGCGTGGAATCCGTTGTGGCACCTGCTACCGTCGCGGCTCCGTTCGGGACGAGGACGAGGCGCCGTGCGAACGGATCGGTCACGACGAACGACACCGGTTCGGGTGCCGCCTCATGCACCTGCACCGTGAAGCCTGCGTCCCAGCAGCGCTCCGCCATCGCGGCGGGATCGTCCACGACGAGGCGGACCGGGATGGCGATGCCCTCGTGATCCCGATGTACGGCGACCAGAGCGCTGCCAATCTGAAACCAGAGCGCACGACCGGTGGTGCCATCACTTGGCCAGACCTGTCGACCGTGCAGCACGTCGCAGTAGAACCACCGCGCCGCAGCAGTGTGAGCGGCTTGACCGCGATCGTCGTGCGCGACCGTCGCGCGCGGTACGATCTGGTGCTCGTCGGCTCTCGTCACCGCGTGCGAGCCGTACGAACGGCGATGAGACATACACTCCTCCCTCATTCCCATGTCCAGGCGCTCAGTGCTCCGCGCCGTTGATCGAGCGTACGACAGCATGACCGCGTTGCCGCGCCGTTTGTGACAGGCGGTCCGCGTAATCGGCGATACTTGCGCGACGCCACCGCTTCCCCGAGCATCAGCTCGTCTCGAATCCACAGCTGCAAACTCACCGACCTGAGCTGATGTCCGACAGCCCGCTCACCGTCTCGGCGATCTCCGACCGCTACCGCATCCAGCGCGAGATCGGCCGCGGTGGGATGGCCGTCGTCTATCTCGCCGACGACCTGCGCCATCACCGCGCGGTCGCCATCAAGCTCCTGCACGCAGGGCTGGCCCACGCCGTGGGGCCCGAGCGTTTCCTGCGAGAGATCGAGATCGCGGCAAGACTCACGCATCCGCACATCGTTCCCCTTTTCGACTCTGGCGAGGTCGATGGACGGCTGTTCTACGTCATGCCATTTCTCGACGGCGAGTCGCTCCGGCAACGGCTCGACCGCGAGCGCGTGCTCCCAGTGCCCGATGCGATCGGCATCGCACGCCAGGTCGCCTCGGCGCTCGAGTACGCGCACGCGCGTGGTGTCGTCCACCGCGACATCAAGCCGGAGAACATCCTGCTCTACGAGAACGAGGCAATGGTCGCGGACTTCGGCATCGCGCTCGCCCTGAGTGCCGCCGCGACGCCGCGGATCACCGGCACCGGACTCGTCGTCGGCACACCGGAGTACATGAGCCCGGAACAGGCGCTCGACGAGGGCGCCGATGCGCGCAGCGACCAGTACAGCCTCGCCTGCGTGCTGTTCGAGATGCTCGCCGGCGAGGCGCCGTATGCGGGCGCGACCCCGTACTCGATCCTCTCGAAGCGGCTCGTCGATCCCGTTCCGTCCGTGCGCCGGCTGCGCGACACCGTGCCGCCGGTCGTCGACCGCGCGATCGTGCGCGCGCTCGCCAAGGTCCCTGCCGACCGGTTCCCCTCCGTGGGCACGTTCGCTGGCGAGCTCTCGCTCGGTGTCGCCACGCCGGCCGCCGGCACTGTCGTGTCGGGCGAGCGGCCCCGCGTCGCGTCCGTCGCCGTGCTCCCGTTCCGCAACCTCAGCGCCGATCCGGAGAACGAGTACTTCGCCGACGGCATCACCGAAGACGTCATCGCCCATCTCTCGAAGATTCGCGCGCTCACCGTCATCTCCCGGAGCTCGGTGATGCAGTTCAAGCAGCGGACGGGGAGCATGCGGGACATCAGCGCCACGCTCGGCGTGACGACGCTGCTCGACGGCAGCGTGCGGCGCGCCGGCAATCACGTCCGCATCGTCGCCCAGCTCGTCGACGGCGAATCGGACCGTCAGATGTGGGCCGAGACCTACGACCGGAAGCTCGACGACATCTTCGCCATCCAGACCGATGTCGCGCTGCACATCGCTTCGTCGCTCCAGGCCGAACTGTCACCGGAGGAGCGCGACCGCGTCGAGCGCAGGCCGACCGACGACCTGCAGGCATATCAGCTCTTCGTGCAGGGCCGGCAGTGGCACATCAGATACACCCATGAGGCGCTGCACCGCGCGATCGAGTTCTTCGAGCGGGCGCTCCAGCGCGATCCGTCGTTCGCCCTCCCCGCCGCGGAGCTGGCGATGTGTTACCTGGAGCTGGCGGAAGGCGGCACCGCACACGCCGACGAGGCCTATGAGCGCGCCGCGGAGGCGGTGGCGCGCGCGCTGCGCCTCGACCCGGAGTCGAGCGAGGCGCACGGGACGATGGGCTACCTCCTCATGGTGCGCGACTTCGCGTGGTCGGACGCCGAGCGTGAGTTCGAGCGAGCGCTTGCGCTCAGCCCGAGCAACGCGGACGCGTACGACCTGTACGGCCGGCTCTGCGCAGCGCAGGGACGCTTCGACGAAGCGATCGCGCAAGCCCGGCGAGCGCAGGAGCTCGACCCGCTCGCGCACCGCATCGACGTCGCGACGGCGCTGCTGCGCGGCGGCCGTCACGCCGAAGCGGCCGAGCGTGCGCGCGCCGCGCTGGACGTGGACCCGGCCAGCGCGCGCGCACGGGCCACTCTGGGCTGGGCGGAGCTCCTTGCGGGCCAGCACGCCGAAGGGCTGGCGGATCTCGAGCGGGCGGTGGCACTCGCGCGCCGAAGCACCCAGTGGCTCGCCCAGCTCGGAGCTGGTTACGCCATGTGCGGCGAGGTGGCGAAGGCGCGCGCCATCCTCGGCGAGCTCGAGGAGCTGGCAAAGACGTCGTTCGTCTCGCCATACCATCTGGCGTACGTCTACACCGGCCTGGGAGAGCACGACCGAGCGATCGATCTGCTCGCCGACGCGAAGCGCGCGCGCAGCGGCCCAGCGTTCGGGATCAAGGGTTCGTTCCTCTTCGCGCCACTCCGCGGCCACCCACGGTTCGTGAAGCTGCTGAAGGAAATGAATCTGGAGTAGCGGGGCGCCGGACCTCCGGACCGCCGGGACTACATCGCCTTCCGGATCGCTCCCTCCAGATCCTGCTTCCCGCCCACGCCGGTGTACACGACCTTGCCCGCCCGGTCGAGCACCACGACGTACGACGTCGCCGGAACGTCCCACTTGCCCGTGGCGTCGCCCTTGGCGTCCCAGAGCTGCACCCCGGGCACCTTGTGCTTGGCGACGTGCAGCTGCACGCGCCGGGGCGACTGATTCACCGAGACCGACACCCCGACGAACTTCACTTTGCCGCGGTACTTGGCCTCCGCGGCCCGCCACGCCGGCAACAGCTCCTCACAGTTTCCGCACCAGGTGGCCCAGAACTCGATCACGGCAGGCTGTCCCTTGCCGATCACGGCTGCCAGGTCCACCGGCTTCCCGTCGAGGGTCTGGACTGCCGCGCTGGGCGCGACCGTCCCCAGGTCGAGCCCGCCATCTTGGGCACCCAGCACTCCCCACCCCCCACTCCCCACCA
>DATFOL010000052.1:0-13854 GCA_035265545.1 Gemmatimonadaceae bacterium
GTGATGACGTTCGCCCCCGGACTGCGGATCGCCGGCGCGGTGCAGAACACCGCCAGCTTCGCCTCACCATCCGGCGTCGCGCCCCAGTGCGGCAGATACGCCAGCCACACGACGATGGCGCCGAGGAACCCGCCGAGGACCTGCGCGATCACGTATCCGGGGACACTCGACCAGGGAAAGGTGCCGATGCTCGCGAGCCCTATGGTGACAGCGGGGTTGAGATGCGCACCGCTGATGCTGCCGACGGAGTACACCGCGATGGTGACCGCGAGTGCCCAGCCGGTGGTGATGACGATCCAGCCCGACTCGTGCCCCTTGGTGCGCTGAAGTACTACGTTGGCGACGACGCCGTTGCCGAGGACGACGAGGAGCGCGGTGCCGAGCAGCTCTGCGAGGAGTGGCGACATGGAGTGCGACGCGGGGAAGGTGGCGTACCCGGGTGTGGGGGGCGATAGTAGCCGCCTGAATGTGGAGTCGGTAGAGGCCAGCGCGCCTGAATTCTCTGCGACCAACCCGCAGATTCCCAGCAGTACGAGGTACGGAGTGCCAGGTATGGGATACCAGGTACGTCGTGCCAGGCGGACTCTCCGCCGAATCCGGCGTACCTCGTACTCGGTACCTCGTACCTGGCACCATGTACTGCATGTCATCCCCTGGTACTCGAACTCGAGCCCCGTGCGCCGAGCATCATCGATGAGAATGCCGCTTCCTCTATCGTGCCTGGGTTGCCTCGCTTTGTTGCTCACGGTCCTCGGCGGGTGTGGCCACCCGCGTAGTGCGCCACGCGCCGCCAACGGCGAGCGCTATTCGCTCGTCTGGTCCGACGAGTTCACCGGCGACGGACCGCTCGACTCCGCCCACTGGTCCTACGAGAACGGCTTCGTACGCAACCAGGAGCTGCAGTGGTACCAGCCCGAGAACGCCGCCCGCGTGAACGGGATGCTCGTCATCGAAGGGCGTCGTGAGCACAAGCCGAACCCACGCTACGTCGCGCCATCCGCGAATGGCACCGCGCCAGCGAGTCCGAACGCGAATCGGCGCGCCTGGGCCAACCGCGAGTTCATCGACTACACGTCGGCCAGCGTCAACACCCGCGGCAAGCACGCGTGGCTCTACGGCCGCTTCGAGATCCGCGCGCGCATCGATGTGCGCACGGGCTCGTGGCCCGCCTTCTGGACCCTCGGCGCTCGCGGACCGTGGCCCGCCAACGGCGAGATCGACATCATGGAGTTCTACGACGACACACTGCTGTTCAACGTCGCGTGGGGTGGCGCGAACGGCGCGGTGTGGAACGCGAAGAAGGTGCGCCTCGACCACTTTCCGGCCGACTGGGCGTCGAAGTTCCACGTCTGGCGGATGGATTGGGACGAGCGGGCGATCCGGCTCTTCCTCGACGACTCGCTGATGAACGAGCAGAGCCTCGCGACGACGATCAACGCCCCGCGCAGCGGCTTCGGCGGCACCGCACCGGCGATGGAGAACCCATTCCACGGGCCGGCCTACATCCTGATCAACCAGGCGATCGGCGGCCAGCATGGTGGAGATCCGGCGACCACGCGAATGCCGATTCGATACGAGGTCGACTGGGTGCGGGTGTGGCAGACGCCGTCGCAGGCGGCACTGAGCGGCGCTGCGACGGCGGTGAGTCGGTGACCTGGTGACTCAGTGACTCAGTGACTCAGTGACTCAGTGACCTGAACTGCCCCGGCCGCAACCCGCAGGGAGATCATTCAGCAGCTTCCACGCCGGTTGTAGTCAGGGCCATTCAACACACCAATCAACCGACCAACCAACTCGCGATCCAACCCACAAACTCACCGAAGTCCGGCCTCACCGACTCAGCACCCACGCCCCCAACGCCACCACCGCCGGCAGCGCCTGCACGTACAGGATCTTCCGCGACGCGGTGACCGCGCCGAACACTCCCGCCGCGATCACGCAGAGCAGGAAGAAGATCACCACCCCTCGCCCCGCCGCGCCGAGCGTGAGCCCCCACAGCAAGCCGGCCGCGAGGAAACCGTTGTACAGTCCCTGGTTCATCGCCAGCACCTTCGACTGCTCCGCCTGCTCTTGCGTCGTCCCGAAAGCGCGACGCCCCGCCGGCTTCGTCCACAGGAACATCTCGAGCACGAGGAAATACGCGTGCAGCAGCGCGACGAGCGCGACGACGATCACGGCGATCGTCCTCATCCAGCCCTCGCGCGCCGTGGCCGCTGCTTCGCCGAGATCGACTTCACGATCGTTCTGCCGCGACCAGTCGTAGGCATCGGGGTGGCCGCTTGCTCCAGTGCCGCGCGGATCAACCGCTCAACGGCTGGGATGGTGAGCGTCGCCGCACTCTCCAACCGCACGAACCGGTTCTGAGTGCCGCTGCCGAGCAGCATGGTGTCGGGATCGGGAAGCGTCGCGCCATGGAAGAACGAGAGGGACACGCCGTTCGACCCCGCGGCGAGCGAGACGACGCAGTCGGATGCGCGCTCACTCGCCGAATAGCCGATCACGAAGAAGTTGTAGTTGTCGTACACCAGCTCGTTCGCCGTCGGCAATCGCCGGCGCATGACCGCGCGCGACGACCGGATGAGCGTCGCCACCCCCGGATCGAACTTCGCGATGAACGACCTGACCTGTTCCGCAGGTGATGGCGCCGCCATCGACTCACCGGTGAAGTTGCCAACCAACCAACTATCCAACCAACCAACTCACCGCCGCATTCACCGCCCCTTGGGTACGAGCTTCAACAACTCCCCCTGCGCCGCATCGGTCACGAGATACAGCAGCCCGTCCGGCCCCTGCTTCACGTCACGGATGCGCGACCTGCGATCGGTGAGCAGGTGCTCCTCGCCCGTGACACGCGTGCCGTCGAACACCAGGCGTACCAGCCGCTGGCCCGCCAGCCCACCGACGAACAGGCTGTTGCGCCACGCGGGGAACGCGCTGCCGGTGTAGTACTGCAGCCCCGATGGCGCGATCACCGGATCCCAGAGGTACGTCGGCTGCTCCATCCCCGCCACGCTCGGCGCCGATGCACCGAGCGCGCTCGAGATGGGCTGCTGGCCCGAGTACTCTACGCCGTACGCCTGCAGCGGCCAGCCGTAATTCTTCCCCTTCTGGATCAGATTCAGCTCGTCGCCGCCGCGCGTGCCGTGCTCCACCTGCCAGAGCCGGCCCTGCGCATCGAACGCGAGACCCTGCGGATTGCGATGGCCCAGGGCCCAGATCTCCGGCTTCGCGTCCGCGCGGCCGACGAACGGGTTGTCGTCCGGCACGCTGCCGTCGGGACGGATGCGGATCACCTTCCCGAGATGGCCATCTAGCCGCTGCACGTGCGGGCGCATCGGCGTGTCCGACCGGTCGCCGAACGAGGAGTACAGCATGCCGTCCGGACCGAACGCGATCCGCGACCCGAAGTGCTGCCGCCCGTTGTAGGTCGGCATCACGCGGAAGATCACCCGCACGTCGCTCAGGCGAGTGCCGTCGGCCGCGAGCACCCCGCGCGCGATGGCCGTCCCGTTCCCACCCTCGCGCGGCTCGGAGTACGACCAGAAGATCGTCCGGTCGGTCGCGAACGTCGGACTGAGCGCAACGTCGAGCATTCCACCCTGACCTCCCGCCGCCACGTCGGGCACTCCGGCGATCGGCTCACCGACCTGACCTGACGCGGAGACGATCCGCATCTTGCCCGGCTTCTCGGTGACGAGGAACCGCCCGTCGGGGAGCGGCTCCACCGACCAGGGTCGGTCGAGTGAGCTCGCGACTACGACGACGTCGAACGCGACGTTCGACGTCACGCCGCAGATTCGCGTCTGCCCCGGGAACGCGGGAGACTGCCCGGTCGCGTTCGGGCTGCGGGTGTCGAGCGGCGTGCAGTTCGCCGGAGCGGCGGCGGCCGCGCCCGTGGATGTGCCGCTCGAATTCTGGGCGCCAGGCTGCGCGCAGGCGGGCACGAGCATCGCGAAGCCGAGCGAGGAGAGCAGCATGGACCGGCGCAGCGGCCGGCGAGTCTGAACGAAGTGCATCGTCGTGGTTGATGTGGTGTGATCTCGCGCGGAATGAAGCAATCGGCAGTCCACTCGCGTTCCCACGCGTCATCCCGAGCGAGGAAGAGCCCCCATCATCCCGAGCGAGGAAGGTTCCTCGTCACCCCGAGCGAGCGAAGCGAGTCCCTTGTCATCCCGAGCGAGCGGAGCGAGTCGAGGGATCCGCACCCCCACCGGCGAATATGCGTCGACGCCCGCGCGAATCACAGCGGAGCCCGCCCGCCACGCGCTTGCCGTCCCGCGCCGTTCACTGCATGCTAGCCTCGGCGAAGCGGCCGCAGCGCACCACGGCGGAACCCCTCCCTCCTGCGGATCAGCGGAGAACCACCATGCCACGCAGCCGCCGCATCCTCTGGATCACGCTGGTCGCGCTCGCGGCGATCGTCCTCGTCGTGTCGGGCGCGACGTGGTTCCGCAGCGAGTCGATGCTGCGTCGGGTGTATGTCGTGCCCTCCCACACGGTCCGGATCCCCGACGACAGTGCCAGCCTCGCGCGGGGCAGCCACCTGGTGAACGCGGTCGGCACCTGCGCGACCTGTCACGGCGAGGACCTGGCCGGAAAGGTCTACGCCGACATGGGGCCGATCGGCATGGTCGCCGGCCCGAACCTCACGCCCGGGCGCGGCGGCCGTGGCGCCGGGTTCGGCGACGAAGATTGGATCCGCGCCATCCGCTTCGGCGTTCATCGCGATGGCACCACGCTGATCGCGATGCCCAGCGAGGTGTTCATGAACATGAGCGACGCGGACCTCGGCGCCGTGGTTGCGTACCTGAAGCAGCTCGCCCCGGTCGACCGCGAGATGCCGGTCAGTCACTTTCGGCCGCTCGGCCGGACGATGCTCGCCGCCGGCCGTCTGCGCGTGCTCACCGCGCCGAAGACACCGGCGAAAGCGACCGTCGCCTCCGTCCCCGTCGCCGTGTCGCCGGCATACGGCAAGTATCTCGTGGAGATCAGCGGCTGCGCCGGTTGCCACGGCTATGGGCTCTCCGGTGGCAAGGTCGCCGGACCACCCGGCATCCCGCCGGCGTCGAACATCACGCCGGCGGGGATCGGCTCATGGACCGAGCCCGACCTGCGCCGCGTGCTGCGCGAGGGGAAGAAGCCGAGCGGGGCGCCGATCGACGCGTTCATGCCGTGGAAGACCTACGCCGGCATGACCGACGACGAGATCTCGGCGATCTGGCTGTATCTGAGGAGCGTGCCGCCCAAGCCGTTCGGGAACAAGTAGCCGAGCGGTTTCGCTCGCGTCGTGATGACGGGGCGAGTACAGATCCCTCGACTTCGCGCTGGCGCGCTCCGCTCGGGATGACGGCGTGGCACCGCGACCGGTGTCATCCCGAGCGAGCGCCGAGCGCGCTGTCATCCCGAGCGAGCGCCGAGCGCGCTGTCATCCCGAGCGAGCGCAGGCCCCCCTTTGTCATCCCGAGCGAGCGCAGCGAGTCGAGGGATCTGCACATCCCCACCTCACCAATCAACGAGCTCTAGAGCACCCGCGCGAGGAGCGACCAGGTGCGGTCGAGCAGCTTGTCCTTGATCGGTCGCGCTGCATGCGCAGCGGCAGTGATCTCCTTCGAGTACCGCATGTCGCTCTCGAACAGCTTCTCCATGCGCGTGCCGAGATCGGAGTCCACTGCGAGCAGCGTCGTCTCGTCGTTGAACGACATCGAGCGGTTGTCGAAGTTCACCGTGCCGGCGGAGACGAACCGTCCGTCGGCGACGATCGACTTCGCGTGCATCATCGCCGGCTGATACTCGAAGACGCGCACGCCGTGGGGGAGCAGCTTGGCGTACATCGCGCGGCCGGCGTGGTAGGTCGACTTGACGTCGCCGTCCTCGTTGCAGGTGAGCACGCGTACGTCCACCCCGCGCTTCGCCGCGGCCGTCAGCAGCTCGCAGAAGTTCTCGCTCGGCACGAAGTACGAGTTCGAGATGAACAGCCGCTGCTTCGCGCTGCCGATCGCCAGCGCGTAGTAGCGCTCCGCGCTCGTGCTGCCCACCGAGGGCGACGCATGCAGCAGCCCCGCGAACACCGGCCCGCCGTTCATCTCGGTGCCTTCCGGCGGGAAGAACAGATCGCCGGCGAGCAGCGTACCCGTCGCCTCCGCCCACCCCGCCGCGAAGGTCGCCTGGAGCTGGAGCACCGCCGGTCCGGTGAAGCGCGTCGTCGTGTCGCGCCACTGGTCCTCGTGGCGGCCGTCGCCGTACCACTTGTCGTCGATGCCGTAGCCGCCCGTGTAGCCCACCATGCCATCGATCACCGCGACGCGAATGTGCGAGCGGTGATAGACCTTGAACAGCTGGTACCACCGCGTCGGACGGAAGCTCGCCACCTGGATGCCGCCGCGCTCCAGCTCCTCGATGTACTCCTTCTTGAGTGGCCCCGAGCCGAACGCGTCGCGCAGGAAGAGGATGCGCACGCCGGCCGCGGCGCGCTCGAGCAGGATCTCCTTGAACTCGTCCGCCATCCGCCCGGGCTGGCAGTAGTACATCTGGAGCGTGATCGAGCGCTGCGCGTTGCGCAGGTCCTCCCAGAGTCGCGGATAGGTCTCGTCGCCGCAGGCGAAGATCTCCACCTCGTGGCCCGGGACGATCGACGTCTTCGTCAGCAGCTCGAGCGTCTCGCAGAACAGCGGATCGCGCGGGGCCGGCGGACCGTCACCGTCGCCCGGTGTGCGGAGTCGTGCGATCGTCGTCCCGCGCGTCAGCGACTGCAGACCGATCACCGAGAGGATGACCGCGGCGACGAGCAGTGCGGCGACGATTCCCTTGAGCAGGATTTCCATCGAGCGCCCGACGGGTCGAGAGGCCATATGTCACGAGGCGGACCGAGAGCCGATCCGCCTCAGCGACTAATGCAGCTTCAGGGCCAGCGGGCTCGAGGGCTCAGGGCGTCGCTTCGCGCCGGTACTTCAGCACGCCGCCCACGATCGTGTAGTCCACTCGCGCCGTCGGAATCTCCGGCTCGGGCACGGTCATGATGTCCTTCGACAGTACCACGACGTCGGCGTACTTGCCGGAGGTGAGAGAGCCGAGCTCGCGCTCGCTGAACGCAGCGAACGCGTTGTTCAATGTGTAGGCCCGCAGCGCCTCGGCGCGCGTGAGCCGCTGCGAGGGGACAAACACGCGTCCGTCCTTCGTCGTGCGCGAGACCATTCCATGGAACGAGGCGATCGGGTTCACGCCTTCCACCGGCGTGTCCGTCCCGTTCGTGACGACGACTCCGGCGTCCCACAGCGACCGGAACAGATATGACTCACGTTCGGCGCGCTCCGTGCCGAGCTTCGTCGAGAGCCACGGTGCGTCGGAGATCGTGTGGATCCCCTGCATCGACGCGATCACGCCGAGCTGCTTGAAGCGCGTGAGGTCGGGCGCCGCGATGTGCTGCGCGTGCTCGATGCGCCAGCGCAGCCCGGTGCGACCCGGGTGCGTTGCGAACGCGCGCTGGTACACGTCGAGCACCTCGCGGTTGGCGCGGTCGCCGATGGCGTGCGTGGCGAGCTGGTAGTCGTGCTTCAGCGCGAGCTCGGCGATTTGTTGCAGGCTCGGGGGCTCCTCGAGCGCGAGGCCGGTGCTGCGCGGTAGGTCGGCGTATGGCTCGAGCAGCCACGCGCCATGTGAGCCGAGTGCACCATCGATCTGGCGCTTGAGGCTGCGGACCGTGAGGTAGCCCTTCCCGTACCCAAGCATGCGGTAGCGATCGAGCAGGCTGTCCATCTGCGCCACGGGCTCCCAGCGCACCATCACGTAGAGCCGCACGGGCAGTCGACCCTCGCCCGCGAGCTTCTTGAAGAGATCGATCGTCGCGAACGGGCTGCCCGCATCGTGGAAGGACGTGACCCCGTGCGCCAGCGCATCCTCTCCCGCGAGCTCGACAAGCCGCCGATTCTCGGCCTCGACTTCGGCGGGCGTCCGCATCGCATCGACGCGGATACGCGCCGTGTCGGTGAGATACTGCACCGATTCGCGCAACAGGCCCGTCGCCTGACCCTTCGCGTCACGCACGATCTCACCGCCAGCGGGATTCGGTGTCGCGCGCGTGATCCCCACGAGTCGCAGCATCGCGGCGTTCACGAACCGGGCGTGGGCGCTCGCGTGATGCAGCACCACGGGATTGTTCGGCGATACGGCGCTCAGCGACGTGTGCACCGGATTGCCTTCCACGGCGGGAGAGGGCAGTCGCTCCCATTTCGCCTGGTGCCAGCCATAGCCGACGATCCACTTGCCCGGCGGCGCAGCGCGCGCCGCGGCTCCGACGCGCGCGACGATCTCGTCCCAGGTGCGCGCGGTAGTGAGGTCGAGCTGGAGCTTGGTCTCGCCCAGCTCCATGAAGTGACCGTGCCCCTCGATGAACCCCGGGATCGCGAGCCTCCCCTGCAGGTCGATCACGCGAGTCGACGGCGCGACCAGCCGGCGAATCTCCTCCGTCGTCCCGACGGCGAGGATCCGATCACCCGCGATCGCCACCGCCTCGGCCTCCGGCTTCGCCGAGTCGACGGTGACGACGTGGCCGTTGATCAGCGCGAGGGTGGCGGTCTGCGCGCCGGCGGTGCTCGCGGAGAGCACCAGACCGGCGAGCAGACCGCCACGTCGGATTCGAGCGCGCACTCCGTCGATCAGGCGTTGCGCCGTCACTTGCTCCAGGGCGGCTTGACGCCGTTCACGCGCGCGTAGGCGATGAGCTGGCCGAGGTGCTCGTGCAGGTCGCCCGACATGAGGAACCATCGCTGCGTTCCTGTGAACTGGTGACCGAACATCGTGCGCGTGCCGCCGAGCGAGTCGGCTGAGATGCCGTTCACCGCCTGCGTCGCGTAGGTGTGACCCTCCTTCAGCGCCTGGAGCACCTTCTCCTTGCTGGCGTCCTTCTCCAGCTTGCCGAACGCGCCGGGTCCCGGGGCCAGTGTCGGGGATGCCGTAGCGCCGAACGCCATCGGGGGCATGAGGTAGTACTCGGAGGCGACGTGCATGAACGTCTCGCCAACGGAGCGCACGCCGGGGGCGGGGCGCCACGAGTACTTGTCGGCAGGGAACGCCTCGGCGAGCTGGACGAACTTGCCGTGCATCTCCTCGAGTTGGCCGAGATAGGCCTTTCGGGCTTCAGCGGAGGCGACGTCCTGACCAACGCCTGGTCGGGGGGTGGCGATGAGCGCGAGCGCGGCGATCGCGCCGACGGCGCAGAGTCGCTGTATGGAAGAGGGAATGGCAGCTCGCATCGGAGGGCTCCTGGGAAAGGGCGAGAGCAGCGGGAACCGGGAAGATGGCTCCCCGACGTGTCGGAGGCCATGTGCAGCGGCCCCACCGGCCAGTGCACCGCGGCGGTGATGCCCACGCTGGCTGGTCGAGTGTGGCGCATCCGAGAGCATATGCCGCCGTGCCCCGTACTGGCGACTACGGCCTCACGCTCGCCTCACGTCGGGCTCACGCCGGCGCCGTAGGCTGGGTGCGACCCAGTCCGAGGAACCCATGCGCCACGCCGATCTCGTTCACCTCCTGCTCGCGGGTGTGCTCGTCTGCGGGACCGCCTGCAGTGACGCGCTGGCGCCCCCACGCGACGAGTCCACGTCGACTGGTGCGGGTGAGAAGCCCCCACCGTCGGCCAACGCCACGATCGGATACCTGGCGCGCGAGATCCCGGTGAACGGCTTCGTGCTTCTCCAGGGTCCGCTCGTGTCGCAGAGCACTCACATGGCGATCGGCGGTCCGATCACGTGGGCCAGTAGCGATCCATTGGTCGCCCAGGTCGTGCCCCTGGCGGGGTCCAGCGAGGTGATCAGGGTAAAGGGCGCGCATGCGGGAACGGCCGTGATCACGGCCACCGCCCAGGGCAACGTCGCCAATGTGACCATCAGGGTGCTCGAGCTCACGGCCGCCGCGTCGCCGGTCGTCATCGATGACTTCTACGCGCTCGAGCTGGGCTCCTCGAGCGAGGGCTGGAGCTATGCACCCCAGCTCGTGCTACACGACGCGACGGCCGGGGGAGGTGCGGCGGTGATCGGCCTCTCGATCGACCTTCCCGGCGCGGGGCCATCACCGCGCTGCGCGATGCTTCGCCCCATCGGTTCGCAGCCGACGGAGCTCTTTCACGAATCGTACGGGGATCCCGAGCTGACGATCGGCAAGGGAGGATATCGCGTCCCGCCGGGCGAGATGATCGTGGCGCACCTCACTCTGCGCGTCCCTGGGCCGCTGGTGAAGGAGCTGACCCTCATGGGACGAGTCGTGCCCGGCGACTGGCCGACGACCTACACCCCCGACGGATGGACGCGGGACGTGCTCTCATGCGGATGAGCGCCTGCTCGGCATCAGGGGGCGGGTCATCTCCGGTTCGGCCTCGCGCGCCTACTCCGGCTCGGCCAACGACACACCGCTCTGCCAGTGAGGGAATCGTGCAGCGTAGCGACTTCATCCGCGTGATTCTCGTCGGTGCGCTCGTCGCATCCTCGGGCTGCGGGAGCTCGCCAGACGCGGATCGCACCGCGCTGCCTACCGGTGTGGAAACACCGCCGACGCAGGCCCCCGTGGTGAGGCCCACGTACATCTGGATCGGCCACGGCGAACGCGAGTTGTTGGTCGGCACCAGCTTCGTGCTCTCCGTCGACGTGATCTTGAACGGAGCGCGCGATACCCTGCTCCCGATCACCTGGCGAGAGACCGACGGGCCCATCTTGAGCATCGAGCCGCGCTCTCCGCACCGCGCTCGAATTCTGGGGGAGCGTCCAGGGATCAGCCGGGTGCGGGGAAGCGCGCAGTCGGAGATCACGCAGTTGGCCAGCTCTCCGGTTTCGGTCACGGTGCTCGCGGCAGCCGCACCGGGCACGGTCTCGCCTATCGTCGTCGACGACTTTCGGGTCATCGAGCACCAGTATCCGGTGCGGCCCGGTCAGTGGGTCTATGCGCCTCAGCTCGTGCTGCGCGACACCACGAGCCCCACCCGGAGCGCGGTCATCGCAGCGTCGTTCGAGATTCCGGGGCTCGATTCGATTCCGGGGTGCGCGATGCTCCGTCCAGTCACTCCGTCATCGCGGAAGCTATTCTACGAGAGCTACCGCGAGCTCGAGCTGAACCTCGAGCAGCCCGGCCGGCGCGCCACGCTCAACGGCACCGCCGTCGCGCACCTCACGGTTCGGATTCCCGGCAACGTCTCGATGACGATGACCGTTACCGGGCCTGTCGTCTACGACTCGCTCCCGATCGACGAAGTCTGGACGTACATGGGTGACATGCTCTCCTGCGGGTAAGCCGCCAACCACTGGCCCGAGAACGCGATATGGTCGGCGGCGTCGGCGAATCGTACCTTCTCCAGCATGCATACGCTGCGCATGCTGGGAGGGATCGGCCTCGCCGACTCCGCCGGCGCCGAGCTCGATGCACTCCTGCGCCAGCCGAAGTCCGTCGCGCTGCTCGCCTACCTCGCCATGCCTCGGCCAGGCACCTGGCACCGGCGCGACCTGCTGCTCGCGATGTTCTGGCCCGAGCTGCCCCAGGCACGCGGTCGCACCGCGCTGCGAAGCGCGCTGCACCTTCTCCGGCGCCATCTCGACGAGGACACCATCCGCACGCGTGGCGACGACGAGGTCGCGGTCGATCCGGACCGGCTGACGACGGACGTCGGTACCATGCTGGATGACGTCGGCGCGGACGAGCCGGCGCGCGCGCTGACGCACTATCGCGGCGAGCTGCTCCCGGGCCTGTACATCACCGATGCCCCCGAGTTCGAGCGCTGGCTCGACGCCGAGCGCGCTCGGCTCGCCGCGCTGGCGGTCCGTACCGCCATGTCGGTCGTCGACCGGCACGAGCGGGCGAGCGACCTCGCCGCCGCCGCCGCCGCCGCGCGCCGGGTGGCCGAGCTCTCGCCCGACGACGAGAGCGCGACCCGTCGGTGGATCGCGCTGCTCGACCGGACGGGCGACCGTGCGCAGGCGCACGCAGTCTACGAGCGCTTCCGGAGCCGCCTCGCCGAGGAGTTCGCCACCGAGCCGGCGCCGGAGACGGTGGCGCTGATGGACGAGCTGCGCGCGCGGCCGCCGTCGCCGCGCGTTGCTCACGGCGCGACCGCTTCCTCGGCGCCACTGTCATCGCCGGTGCTCGCGCGCCCCACCGTCCCTGAAGCGCGCGACATACCGCCGGCCCAGCCCGCGCCGACGCCCGCGCGCCGTTATGGCTCGCGCATTGCCGCCGTCGCCGTCGCGTCGGTCCTCGTCGCCGCAGTGATCGCAGTGGCGCGGAGCCGAGACCGTGTCGACGTCGCCGATTCCGTCGCCGATGGGAGACCGACCGTACGTCGCCTGGTGCTGCTTCCCATCGACGACGAGGCCCGCGACTCGTCGCAGGGCTACGTCGCGTCGGGCATCGCTTACGGCGTCGCCCGGCGCCTCGAGCGGCTGGGCAGCCTCTCGATCCGCTCCGGTGCGCGCGCCGAGTGGCCGACGTCGACCATCGTGGAGAGCGATCCGCTTCGCACGCTCGGCGGCACGACGATGCTCCGCGTCACGCTGGCCCGCATCGCGGACTCGGTCGAGGTGCACGCGTCGATCGCCGACTCAGCGACGCGCACCGTGCGCGGCCTGCTCGATCGCCGCTTCGCCGCCGACGAGCTGCCCGAGATCGAGAGCCAGGTAGCCACGGCGGTGATGGGCGCACTTCACCGCGTGGGCGTGCCATTCGCCGTGCGCCACGACGATCACCCCGTGGACGCCCAGGCATACCGGCTGACGACCCTCGGTTATCATCAGCTCATCTCGCTTGGCGACGATGCCGCCGCGCTGGGCTCGTTCGTGCGCGCGACCGAGCTGGATCCGTCCTATGCCCGAGCCTGGGCGGGCCTGGCGTCCGTGTGGGGACTGCGCACCGGTGCGAACCAGCTCCCCTTCGACGAGGGCTACGATCGGACCGCGGCTGCCGCGTCGCGCGCGCTGGCGATCGACAGCACGCAGGGATCGGCGCTGGCCAGCCTCGCGGGGGTCACCGCGCTCAAGGCTCGGAACGTCGAAGCGGGTATGCCGCTTCTTCGGCGCGCGATGGCGTACGAGCCCTCGAATCCGGAGGTCTTCGTCATCGCGAGCTTCCTTCACCGCTACACCCATCGATGGGACGAGGCCCGCGACTTCGTGCGCGTCGCGCGGCGCCTCGATCCGGTCACCCTGCACTATGCGACCAATGAGGCCGGCGTGGAGCTGTGCGCCGGCCGTCCCGAGGCAGCGGAGCGAGTGTACCGCAACGTGCTCGAGCAAAATCCGGCGAGCAACGAAGCGCGCGAGGGACTCGTGCGATCGCTCGCCCTGCAGCGTCGGTTCGACGAGGCGCTCGACCTCTGGCGCGCCGGCGTGGGTCCGGCCACGGCGCCGGAGCTGGCGCAAGCACTCGCGCAGGCGCGCGGCCGGGAGGGCTATTTCGCCGCCGTGCACACTCAGGGCGGCCTCAGGCTGCGGGCCTATCGCCGCGCCATCGCGGGTCGGCCCGTGTCACAGCTGCGTATGCTGCACTTCCAGTTTCAGTCCGGCGACAGCGCTGCCGGCTTCGCGACCCTCGAGGCGGGCGTGCGCGCGGGGGCGGAGTGGACCTATCGCCTCCCGTGCTTCGCTTCGGTCGACGAGGTGCGCGGCACGCCGCACTACGCCGCCCTTCTGGCGCAGATCGGCGCGATGCCGCTGCGCTAGTCGGAAACAGGAGCGCGGGTGTGACGAACTGCCTCACGGTGGGCTCACGGCGCGCTCACGGTCGCGCGCGAGCTTCGGTCGCTCAACCCCGACCGGTACCCTCGACATGCGCACGCCCTCCCGCACACCGCTCCTCCTTCTGTCTCTGCTCATCTCGGGCGCC
>DATFOL010000053.1:0-2073 GCA_035265545.1 Gemmatimonadaceae bacterium
ACCAGACCCAGCCGCAATGGCCAGGACACGTCCGCAGGTATTGCGACACCGAGGAGAAAGGCAACGATGACAACAAAGGCGATGCCATACGCGACGCGCATCAGTGAGCTACCCAAAGCTGCGTGCACGAACCGGGGCATCGCTATTGAGACCGACCCCGTGGTGCGGGGTTACACGGCGATCCGTTACCCGGCCTGCTGCTCCAGCTGCATGCGCTCGTACTCGGCGCCCGTGTCCTCCCAGTCCTCGTACTCGAGGACGCCGAGCTCGCCGAACTTCTGACGCAGCCAGCCGTCGCCGGCGTCGAGGAGGCCGAGCTTCTTGAGGTTCGGGACGATCTTGGAGAACAACATCTTGCGGAACTCGCGCTGCATCGGCGCGTCGAGCATCACGCGCGTGCACTCCTGCACGGGCAGGCCGGCCCACTCCCAGACTTCCTGGCCGAGGAAACGGTCGCGCATCTTGACCGCGGCCTCGTAGCAGAACTCCTGACGCTCACGGATGCCGGCGGCGTCGAGGTCCTGGTACGCCTCCTTGAGCGACATGACGCCGAATGCGACGTGCCTCGCCTCGTCGGCCATGACGTACCGGGTGATCTGCTTCAGCAGCGGGTCCGGCGACGTCTGGTACTGGAACCCGAAGGCGGCAAGGGCGAGACCCTCGATCATGATCTGCATGCCGAGATAGGTCATGTCCCAGCGCGAGTCGGACACGACATCGTCGAGCAGTGACCGCAGGTGCACGTTGATCGGGAACTCGTGCGCCAACTTCTCGCTGAGGTACTTCGAATAGACCTCCACGTGACGCGCTTCGTCCATGACCTGCGTGGCGGCGTAGTACTTCGCGTCGATCCACGGCACTTGCTCGACGATCTTCGCGGTGCAGATCAGCGCGCCCTGTTCGCCGTGCATGAACTGCGAGAGGACCCACGCCTGCTGAGCGGCGCCGAGATCGAACCACTCGTCTTCTGAGAGCTTCTCGAACGGCGTGCCGGCACGCTCGAGCGCCATCGTCGTGTTGAGCGGGTTGTTCGGGTCGCGGGCGATCTTCCACGGGTCGACGTCGATGTCCCAGTCGATGTCGGTGGAGACGTTCCACATCGACGTCTTCGCCTTCTCGTAGAGCTTGCTCAAGGCGGCGCGGCTGCGCTCGTAGTCCCACGTGAACAGCGCGTCGCCGGCCGAGCGCACGTTGTGGACGGCCTCACGCTTCTCTGCGTCGGAGACGGTCTCGGCGAGCTCCTCCACAGTTCCCGAACGGATCTCCTGCTCCTTGACCGCCATGAGGTCGCCCTTTCTCTTCTTTTACGACTACGTCGTCGGCCGATTACGTCGTCGGTCCGACGGCGTCGTCGGCTTTGTGCTTGTTCGCCGCGGAGAGACCCGCGGATGTTCCAGCTTCGCTGGTCTCGTCCTCGCCCGCCAGCTTCAGCAATTCGGACATTCCGTCCTCGACGCCGCTGCACAGGACCCCGATGTCGGGGGCGGTGTCGTAGTCGCCGGTGACGCCGAAGTTGAGCATCCCGTTGTAGGAGAAGATCGCCACACCGATTCGCAGGTGCCCGGCGATGGGCACGAACGGGAACGCCTCCAGCATCTGCCGGCCACACGCGTAGAGCGGGAACTGCGGCCCGGGAACGTTCGTGGTCACCGTGTTCACGTTGCGCTGCGGGATGCGGAACGCGACGCGCGTTCCCAGCGCGAGCAGGAGCGCGGGCGCGAAGCCCGACAGCGACGTCAACACCTCGCCCGCGACTGCCTGCTTGGACTCCTTGAGCCCGGCCATCTGCGTTCGGATGGCGTCGAGCCGTTCGGCAGGGTCGGAGATGCCTACGGGGAGCTGGGCGAACATCGCCGAGACGCGGTTGTTGTAGACGCCGCGCTCGTCGGCGAGGCGCACCGAGACCGGCACGAGCGTGCGCACGACGCGTCCGACCGGTGATTCGTCGCGCGCGACGACGAGGTCACGGAACCCGCGGGTGAGCACCGCGAGCACGACGTCGTTCACGGTGCCACCAAGTACGGTGCGGACGCGCTTCACGTCCGCCAGCGTCGTGTGCGCCCAGTCCCATCG
>DATFOL010000054.1:0-5024 GCA_035265545.1 Gemmatimonadaceae bacterium
CGCCAGCTACGACTTCGCCATCACCGACTCGCTGCCGCTCAACCTGCCGGGCCGCACCATCGTGCTCTACGAGGTGAAGGTGCGGCCGAAGAACGACCGCCAGCCGCGCATCATCGGCGCGATGTACGTCGATCGAGACGATGCGCAGGTCGTGCGCATGGCGTTCAACTTCACGAGGTCGGCGTTTCTCGACGACGCTCTGGAAGACCTGTTCGTCATCATCGAGAACAGCCTCGTGAACGGACGCTTCTGGTTGCCGCGACAGCAGCAGATCGAGATTCGCCGCGGTGGCACGTGGCTCGACTATCCCATCCGGGGCATCATTCGCGGTCGGTGGGTGATCGGCGATTACGCCGTCAACACGGGGCTCAGTCCGCTGCTGTTCAGCGGTCCCGAGATCTCCCTCGCCCCACAGAGTGTTCGCGACACCCTTCGCTTCGGGGGGCGCATCCTCGACTCGCTTCCTCCCGACGTGCGCGTCGTGACCGATGCCGAAGTGCGCCGCGTGCAGCAGGAGGCGCGCGCCCTCGTGCGGGCCCAGGCGCTCCGCCGTCCTCAATCGGTGACCCTCTCGGCCCTCGGTGCTTCGGACTTCGCGCGGTTCGACCGCGCCGAAGGATTCGCCGTGGGCGCGGGGCTCGCGTCGCGGTTCGGCGGAGGCTACGGCGCCGAGCTGCGCAGCCGCTACGGCCTCGACGATCGCGAAGGGAAAGTGAGTGGAGCGCTCTCGTGGCGCTCGCCGCGCTGGGGCGTGCGCGCGTTCGGGCTGCGCGACTTCCGCGACGCGGGCGACATCCAGGAGCGCTCGCGGCTCATCAACTCGATCGCCGCGCAGGAGTTCGGCGACGACGACACGGACCCATACGGCGTGCAGGCGGTCGGGCTCGGGCTGGAGGCGCTGGGCGTCGCCGGGTTCCGGCTCCAGCTCGACGCCTCGCTCGAGCGTCAGCGCCCACTCGCCGTGCGCGCAACGCCGGCGCGCGGCCGCTTCGAGCCCATCCTGCCCGCGACGCCGCTGCGCGCGGTGCGCGTCTCGCTCACGGGCGACCGGCCGACGGCGCTGAGCGTGTTCGGCACCGAGCTGCGCGTGCGCGGCGAGCTGCGCATGAGCCGCATCTGGACGGACGACGCGGCCTTCCAGGTGCCGTACACCACCGTCGGCCGCGCCTTCGGCTCCGTCTCGCTCGAGCGACCCTTCGCGTCGGGACGACTCGTGCTCTTCACCGCGGGAGGGGCGGTCGGCGCGAACGGGGCGATCCCCGCCCAGGAGTGGCTCTACTTCGGTGGGCCGGTGAGCGCGCCTGGGTACGCGTTCCACGAGCTGGGGGCCGCGGCCGGTGTCACCCAGCGCGTGGAATGGCGGACGAGCGTCCCAGCGCCGGCGATCTCGCTCGGACGCTTCGGTCGGTCGCCGGGGCAGATGACGCTCGCGCCATTCGCGCAGGCCACGTTCGCTCGCCCCGCCGCGGCAACGGACATCGCTCATCCAGCCGGCGTGTATCCGAGCGCAGGCGTCGCGGTGCAGCCGTTCTTCGATCTGGTACGGTTCGAGCTGGCGCGCGGGCTCCGCCACGGCGACTGGTCGTTCAACGTCGATCTCTCTCGCGACTTCTGGGGCGTGCTCTAGCCCCGCGCTCAGCTGATCGGAGCTCCTCGCTCCTTGTAGATCACTCCACCTTTCATCACGAATTCCGGCCGCTCCATCGCAGTGATGTCCGCCGTCGGATCACCCGGGACCGCGACGACGTCGGCCCACTTTCCCGGCGCGAGCGTACCGATCTGCTTCTCCCAGCCGAGCAACCGCGCGCTGCTCAGCGTACCGGCCACGATCGACTGCATAGGCGATAGCCCGCCCCACGTCACCAGCAGCGCGAACTCGTGGCCGTTCGCGCCATGCGGCCCCACCCCCGCGTCCGTCCCGAGCGCGATCGGGACGCGGGCCCTGAGCGCGACGCGTACGCTGTTGCGCATGGCCTGCGCCGCGTCCAGTGCCTTCTCCGCGCGGAGTCCCTTGAGTCGCCCACTCTTCGCAGCGAGCTCCACGTACTCGCCCGCGCTGATCGTCGGAACGAGGTACGTGCCACGTTGCGCCATGAGTCGGGCTCCCTCTTCATCCAGGAACGAGCCATGCTCTATCGAGGCCACTCCGGCGCGCACCGCGAGCTTGATCCCTTCCGCACCGTGCGCGTGCGCGGCCACCTTCCTGTCCAGCTTCGTGGCTTCGCTCACGATCGCCTGCATCTCGTCGAGCGTGTACTGCGTTGCGCCCACCGCGTCCCCCTCCGACAGTACGCCACCGGTCGCGCAGATCTTGATCACGTCCGCGCCGTACTTCGCCTGATAGCGCACGGCCTTGCGCCCTTCGTCCCCACCGTCCGCGATGCCTCCACGATAATCGGCATCGACAACGCCGGGCCGGTAGCCGTTCTCGTCGCAGTGGCCACCGGTGATTCCGATGGCGTATCCTGCGTTCTGCATGCGCGGGCCGATCACCGCTCCGTCATTGATCGCATGGCGAAGGGCGATGTCGTCGAAGTGGTGCGATCCGATGACCCGAACCGTCGTGAAGCCGGCCATCAGTGTCTTCTGCGCGTTCGCCACGCCGAGGATCGCCTCGTACCCGGGCAGGTCGCGCACGATCGCGTCATCCGCCTTCGGATCGGCGAGCGGACGGCCGGTCATGTGCACGTGGGCGTCGACGAATCCGGGCAGCAGAGTCGCATCGCCGAGGTCGATGATACGCGCGTTCGCCGGAATCGTGACTTCGGCGGACGTGCCGACGGCGATGATCCGATCACCCGTGACCACCACGACGCCATTCCGCACCACGGCTCCACCCGCGCCGTCGATCAGCCGCGCGGCCTTGATGGCCGTGGTCGCTTGTGCTCCGAGCGGCGCGACCAGGAGGAACTGCGTGCAGACGAAAGCGATGAAGCGGCGCACGAATGTCCTGGGCACAGAGTCGCAGGTGGAAAGTAGCGGGCCGGAGAATGTGTCCCGGCCTGAACGGACGCGCCAGTTGAGCGCACCCGTGACGTCCAGAGCGCGAGTCCCGTCTCCTGGCATGACTCGCAGAGAACCCGCCGTTCTATTGGCCGCGACCGCCGTTGCGCTGATCGCCTCGCGGGTGGGCGCGCTCGAGCCGGGCACCTGGCTACTGGAGATCGCGCCGATCCTCGTCATCGCGCCGATTCTCGTCCTCACCGCGCGGCGATTTCCACTCACGCCGCTCGTCTACTGGCTGCTCTTCGTGCACGCGCTCATCCTCATGCTCGGTGGGCACTACACCTACGCGAAGGTGCCACTCGGCTTCTGGGTGCAGGACGCGCTGGGTCTCGCGCGTAATCACTACGACCGGCTCGGGCACTTCGCCCAGGGATTCGTCCCGGCGATGCTCACGCGCGAGGTGCTGCTGCGTCGGTCGCCGCTCGTGCGCGGCAAGTGGCTTGGCTTCCTCGTCGTCTGCGTCTGCCTCGCATTCAGCGCCACTTACGAGCTGATCGAGTGGCTGGCAGCGGTGCTCGGCGGCTCGGCGGCGGATGCGTTCCTCGGCACCCAGGGCGACGTGTGGGACACCCAGTGGGACATGTTCATGGCCGGCCTCGGTGCCGTGAGTGCGCTGTTGCTGCTGTCGCGCGTGCACGACCGGCAGCTTGCCGAGTTGGCGACTGATCGCTGAGCTGGAGTAGTCGCAGGCTCGTCGCGACAATCAGTCGTCGCCCGACAGCTTGCCGCGATCCGATGTCGAGCGCGCGAATACGACGACGGCTCGGCGAAGCACGATCGTATCGTGTCGCCGTGACGCTCTCGTGCCTCAGCGCTCCGCGCGCAGACTTCTCTCGCGTCGACCCCGCCGCCGTCGCCCTTCTCGTCGAGCGGTGGGCTCGCCGCTACGGGGTGCTCCCGGTCGGCTTCGACGGCGGCGTCATCGTCGTCGCCACGAGCGACCCGACGGATCTCGACGCCGAGCGGGCCATCGCGTTCGCCACCGGACGCCGCGTCCGCTGGGTCGAGGCGTCGCCGGACGAGCTGTCGGCGCAGCTCGAGCGGTGGTACCCGGACTCGCAACGCTCCGAAGCGTCTGCACCGCCGGTCGAGGTGCAGCACATCAGCTTCGCCTCCTCGTCCTCCTCATCGTCCAATTCCGACGACTCCGCGTCGGCGATCCAGCTCGTCGATCAGCTTCTCGCCGAAGGGATTCAGGCCGGCGCGAGCGACATCCACATCGAGCCGGAAGAGGAGGGGATCGCTGTCCGCCACCGCATCGACGGCGTCCTGCGGCAGGCGCGCGTCCTCGCGCGCACGCTCGGCCCCTCGCTCTCCTCGCGGGTGAAGATCCTCTCCGGGCTCGACATCGCCGATCGCATGCGTCCGCAGGACGGTCGAGCACGGGTCGCCGTGCGGGGAGCCGTCGTCGATCTTCGCGTGTCGACGCTGCCCGCCTCACACGGCGAGAAGATCGTGATCCGCGTGCTCGACGGAAGCGCGGGGCTTCGCACCCTCGACTCCATCGGTTTCGTCGACGCGGACCTCGCGCGCATCCGGGAGCTGCTCGAGCAGCGCGAGGGGCTCGTGCTCGTCACCGGACCGACGGGATCGGGAAAGACCACCACTCTCTATGCCGCGCTCCGCGAGGTGCAGGCGCGTGGGGTGAACGTCGTCACCGTCGAGGACCCGATCGAGTACCGGTTGCCGGGAATCGTACAGGTGCAGGTGCACGAGCGCGCGGGACTGACCTTCGGCGCGGCGCTGCGCTCCATCATGCGCCAGGATCCGGACGTCATCCTCGTCGGCGAGATCCGCGACCGGGAGACGGCGGAGATCGCGATCCAGGCGTCGCTCACCGGCCACCTCGTCCTCTCCACGCTCCACACCAACGACTCGGCCAGTGCCGTCACGCGGCTCATCGACATCGGCGTCCCCGGCTACCAGATCGCCACGGCGCTGAAGGGAGTCGTGGCGCAGCGGCTGGTGCGGCGGTGCTGCACCGGATGCACGGGCCTGGGCTGCGAGGCATGTGAGGA
>DATFOL010000055.1:0-18084 GCA_035265545.1 Gemmatimonadaceae bacterium
CCTCGGGATCGCCGAGAGCATCCTCGAGGATCCGGCCATGCGACACGTCTACTTCGACATCTCGTGGGACGAGGTGGCGAAGTACGTCATCGCCACTCCGCAGTCGGTCCAGCGGACAGCGGCCGTGATCAACCGGCACCCTGACCGATTCCTCTTCGGGACCGATAACGTCGCTCCCACTGACTCGACGTCGTACTTCGGCGTGTTCGAGATGTATGCGCCGCTGTGGCGCGCGCTCACCGCCCAGGCGAGCGCGAAGACGCGCAAGGAGAACTTCGCCCGCCTGTTCGACGCGGCGAGGATCAAGGTCCGGGCCTGGGAGTCAGCGCACCCGTCCGCTGGACGATGATGAGCTAGGTCCATCGTCCAGTGGTTCGCCTACGCAGCCAACGACAGTCTCCACGCCGTAGTCCGCCATCACTTCTCACTTGGAAGGTAGCGAACATGACTGCTCGCACCATGGCACTCGTGGCGTGCCTGTCGCTCGTCGCGTTACGCGCCGGTGCGCAGAGCGCGTCGAAGCGGCCGGCCAGATCGCACGCGGCTCGACAGGCGCAGGACACCACCCAACAGCTCGAGATCTACGGCTTCGCCCAGGCCGACGCGATCTACGAGTTCAAACAGAGCAACCCATCATGGTTCGACGTGAACCGGCCGAGCAGGCTCCCGTCGTTCGAAGGTGAATTCGGACGAGACGGCCGATCGTGGCTCAGCGCGCGACAGAGCCGGTTCGGCGTCAAGGGAAAGAAGTTGACGTCGTTCGGCGAGCTGAAGACGCAGTTCGACTTCGACATGTTCGGGGTGGGCCCCGATGCTGGACAGACGACGATTCGTCTGCGCAATGCCTATGGCCAGTTGGGACAGGTGGGCGCCGGTCAGCTCGACAGCCCGTTCATGGACGGCGACATCTTCCCCAACATCCTCGAGTACTGGGGACCGAACGGCATGCTGTACTTCCGCAACGTTCAGGTGTTCTGGCAGCCCGTGAACCACGACAACACGCGCTTCACGATCGCGATCGAGCGACCAGGAGCGAGCGGCGACGCCGGCATCTACGCCGACCGCGTCGAGCTGGAGAACGTCACGCCCCGCTTTCCCACGCCCGACCTCTCTGCCGAGTATCGGCTCGGACAGAAGTGGGGCTATGTCGAGCTCGCGGGCATCCTGCGATCGCTCGCCTGGGACGATGTGCTGGTCGATGCGTTCGACCTGAACGGCAGCGACCTGGGCTGGGGTGTCAGCCTGAGCTCCAACATCAAGCCCTCGAAGAGCGACGTCATCCGGCTCCAGGCGATCTACGGCGAGGGGGTCGAGAACTACTTCAACGACGCACCGATCGACGTCGGCGTCGAGAACAACCTCGGCGACCCCGTGAAACCGGTCGTCGGCAAAGCGCTCCCGGACCTGGGACTCGTGGCCTACCTCGATCACAAGTGGGACGATGAGTGGAGCAGCGCTCTGGGGTGGTCGATGGTGCAGATCACCAACAGCGACGCGCAATCACCGTCTGCCTTTCATCAGGGCCAGTACGCGTCGACCAACCTGCTCTGGTCACCGTCTCCGCAGCTGCTGATGGGCGGCGAGTTCCAGTGGGCCTACCGGAAGAACAACTCCGACGGATTCAGCACGAACGACTACCGCCTGCAATTCTCGCTCAAGTACAGCTTCTCGCAGTCATTTGGAGGGAGGTCCCCATGAACATCGCCACTCGCTTCACGCAGGTCACGGCGATCGCGCTCGTCGTGACCTGCGCCGTTCCGACGATTGTCGCGGCCCAGGATGCCGCCGCCATCGAACGGGCGCTCGCGGACGCATACGCGAAGTACAAGGACCTCGCCGAAGGAAAGAACGCCGACTACATCCCCGCCCTCGCGAAGGTGGACCCGAAGCTCTTCGGCATCGCGCTCGTGACGGCCGATGGCCGCGTCTTCACGGCGGGCGACCTGAAGACCGAGGTGTCGATCCAGTCCATCTCGAAGGTCTTCACGATGGCGCGCGTCATCCAGGATTCCGGCGCGGCGTCGATCGAGAAGAACATGGGCGTCGACGCCACCGGCCAGGTGTTCAACTCGATCGTCGCCATCGAGCAGTTCAAGGGCTCGGAGATGAACGCGCTGGTCAATCCTGGTGCGATCACCGCCACGAGCATGGTCGGCGGCGGCACGGCCGACGCGGTGTGGTCGAAGATCATTGGTACCTACGACGCCTTTGCCGGACGAAAGCTCAGTGTACTAGAGGATGTCTACAAGTCGGAGGCGGAGACGAACCAGCGCAATCAGGCGATCGGCATGCTGATGTACGCCTACGGACATATCAAGAGCAATCCGCAGCAGGCGACGGACCTCTACACCCGTCAGTGCTCCGTGGGTGTGACGGCGCGTGATCTGGCCATCATGGCGGCGACGCTGGCGAATGGCGGACGGAATCCCGTCACCGGCACCCAGGCCATCTCGGCGTCGAACGTCCCCGCGGTGCTGGCCGTCATGGCCACAGCCGGGCTGTATGACGATTCCGGCAAGTGGTACTACGCGACCGGGCTGCCGGCGAAGAGCGGTGTCGGCGGTGGCTTGATCGCGGTCTCGCCGGGCAAGTTCGGCATCGCCGTCGTCTCGCCACCGCTGGACGCCGCGGGAAACAGCGTGCGCGCGCAGCGGGCGATCGCCGACATCTCCTCGGCGCTTGGCGGAAATCCGTTGGCGTCGAAGGCGGCGCGGTCGCTCGCGAAGAACGGCGGGCAGTAGCGCGAGCGCGCTGATAGAAAGACGGTTCAGACGCGCTCTGCCGCGACCGTGGCAGAGCATTGACGGGCGCCGGAGATCCGGCGCCCGTCAGTGCAGATGCACACGTCGCTCGCTCCGAGCGGTCGAAGTATTGGCCCAAGGTCCGATGCACCGGCTTCCCGCCACCGGCATGATGGGCGACGCGTACGCATGCCGCCCCCGTGCCCCCCGATGCATCAGTTCGCCGTCACTGTAACGCTCTGGTCGATTTGCGCCTGCCTGCTCGACGGCGCTGCCGCGGTCGCTCTCGCCCAGAGTCCCACGTCGGCGGCCGTCGCCGGACGCATCGTGGACGAACGGGGACTCGGAGTCCCGGGCGTGGAAGTCGCCGTGAGGAACGAAGCGACCGGTATCGCGATGCGCGGTGCCTCTCGCGCCGGGGGGCGATATCTCGTCGGCGGGCTCGAGGTCGGAGGGCCGTACTCGGTGACCGCTCGACGAATCGGATCACCTCCGCAGACCCGCGGTGGATTCCTGCTCGGTCTCGGGCAGGCGCTGGAGGTGAACTTCACTCTGGGGCAGCAGCCGGTGACGATCGTCGGCGTCTCGACGCGGGTGGACCGGGATCGGCTGTTCTCGCGTGCACACACAGGCACCGAATCCTTCCTGTCCGATTCGATGATCCACCAGCTGCCCGTCCTCAATCGCGATCTGTACGACCTCGTTCGCCTGGTTCCGCAGACGTCGACCTGGTTCCCCCTCGCCCCATCGGGAGCGGGGACACGGTTCAACAGCATCCGCATCGACGGGGTCGTCGATCAGGTTCCGTCGAGCAACCTCGCGGCTGGGCAGCTATACGGCGGCAAAGTCATCCCTCTGGACGCGGTGAAGGAATTTCAGGTGCGGTTCTCGCCTTTCGACGTGCGCGAGGGGAGCTTCGCGGGTGCGAGCATCAACGTGGTGACCCGCAGCGGCACCAACGAGCTGCACGGAAGCGCCGTCGGATACAGCACCAACGAGCGCCTCGGAGCGAACGTGCCGTTCATTCGCGGCACTCGCTACGACAAACAGCAGCTCGGTTTCTCGCTCGGTGGGCCCATCGTCCGCGACCGTCTCCTGTTCTTCGTCTCGTCCGAGCTCCTGCGGCGGAGGATCCCTGCCCTCGGTCCATACGTCGGACAACCGGAATCGAGTCCGAGCGCTCTTCCCGTCCGCGCGGCGGACGTCACGCGCTTCCAGGAGCTGTTGAACGGCTACGCGCTGGATGGCGGGTCGGCCGGCGCCGCGACGAACGCCAATCCCTCGTCGAGCTCGTTCCTTCGTCTCGACGCGCCGATCGCCCGCTGGAACAGCCGAGTCACCGTGCGAGGCAACTACGGATACGCCGACAGCTCGATCTTCGCTCGCCCGACCACACTTGCCCCGGCGAACTGCCCGGCGAACGGATGCTTTCCGCTGTCGTCGCTCCAGCACTCGCGCTGGGTGGACAAACGCTCGCTCGCCGTGCAGCTCCACTCCAATCTGGCCAACGGCGCATCCAACGAGTTCGTCGCCGGCTACGGCGGCCTGGTCTCCGGATTCCGGCCGACGGTGATGCAGCCGCTCATCCTCGTGACCGTTCCCGGCACGAGCAACACCCCGACGGTTCTACAGTCCGGAACGCACGAGATCGCGACGGGGCAGAGGAACACCACTTGGACCGCGGATCTCTCCGACCATCTGTCGATGTCCTTCGGGGCGCACCGCGTCAGTCTCGGAGTCTCGACGCAGCTGTTCGATGTGCGCGCCTTTCAGCTCCGAGGAGCCTACGGCATTTGGGACTTCGCGAGCCTGGATTCCCTCCAGTCCGGAATCCCCTCACGCTACCGCGTCACCAGGGACACCGGCAGCGTTACCGCGGCGTCCGGCGCGTATCACGCGCTCTATCTGGGCGATCAGTGGGATGCGTCGGGCCGACTCACGCTGACGTTCGGCATCCGCGGCGATCTCTCCGTTCTCTCGGCGCGTCCCTCGTACGTCCCCGCGGTCGATTCTACCTTCGGCCTCCGCTCCGACGAGGTGCCATCCGGCGCGATCGCATGGTCGCCACGGATCGGCTTCAACTACCGCCTCTCGAGCGATGGCGACGCCCCGATCCAGCTACGTGGCGGCGTCGGGCTGTTCACGGGGCGGCCCCCGATGTTCTGGCTGTTCGGTGGCTTCTCGGCGTATGGGCTCGCGGCGCGGACGCTCCAGTGCGGATCGCTTCCCAGTGACGTTGGCGCTCCACCGGAGTTCCGCACCGGTATCGCCAACCCTTCACTCACCTGTGCGAACGGTCGGACGTTCGGCGCTGGCGCATCGGGGGAGATCGACGTCATTGATCCGAACCTTCGTCTTCCCCAGACGATGCGCGCCACGCTCGCCGCGGACGCGCGCCTCCCGTTCGGCATGGTCGCGACCCTCGAGGGGCTTTTCACGCGTGCCACGCACGTCATCGCCTTCCAGCCGGTCAATCTCGCCGCACCGATCGCGGTCGACCGTCACGGTCGCGTGATGTACGGGACAATCAATGCGGCGGGAGCGGCTGCCCCGAGGCGGGTCGCGCCCCAGCTCGGCGACGTCGTCACCATCACGAACCAGTCGGGGGGTCATGCCTACGACGTCGGCGTCATTCTGCGACGGGAGAGCGGCCTGGCCGACCTGAGCGCATCGTTCAACTACGCTGTGTCGCGGGACGTGCAGAGCCTGCGCACGGTGAGTAGCGCGCTCCTCGCGGACTACTGGCGCTACGCGCGACCCATTGCCGGTCTCCAGAGCGACCGCACGCGCGGGACGTCGGATTTCGACCAGCCGTTTCGCGTGCGCGTGTCGGGCACCCTTCGCTCGCCCTGGCGGCGGTTCGAGACCGCGTCGTCGTTCTTCTACGTGGGCGGCTCGGGCTTTCCCTACACCTACGTCGCCGGCGGGGCGCAAAGTCGGGGCGATCTCAATGCCGATGGAGCAGCTGGCAACGACCCGATCTACATCCCGCGTACGGCGTTCGATACGGCGGAGATCATGTTCGCCGGCACTCCGGCGGACGTGGCGGCACAGCAGGCCGCGCTCGAGCGCTTCGTCGATGGCGCGGGATGTCTGAACGACCAGCGCGGCGCGATCATGCCGCGGAACAGCTGCCGAGCGCCCTGGATGCATCTCACCAATCTGGCGGTTCGACAGAACTTTCCCAGCGTGCACGATCACTCGTGGGCGCTCGAGGTCCAGGTGTTCAACCTCCTCAATCTGCTGAACCCGCGCTGGGGAAGAATCGAGCTGCCCACCGGGACGGTGTTGGCGACCACGAGCCAGATACCCCTGCTGTCGCAGGTCGGCCAGACCACCGGCCCGGATGCGCAGCCGATCTATCGCTTCGATCCGACGCTGCGACGGTACGACGAACAGAACCTCGACACGTACTACCAGATTCAGTTGGCGCTACGATACAACTTCTAGGAGCTGACTCGTGTCGAGGCACCCCACCGCTCGCACGTTCGTTATCGCGTTCCTCGCGCTCTCGCTGCGCGAGTCGGTGTCGGTCGCGACGCCGCGACCCTCTCCCCGACCGAAGCGTGTGCTGGTCATCTACCAGCAGCAAGCCGAGACGCTGCCCATGCTGGAGTTCACCACCCAGCTACGAGTGAGCATCAGCAAGGAGCTGGGTGCGCCGGTCGACTTCTACCAGGAGGCGTTGGACTTCGACCGCTTTTCCGGTCGCGAACGCTCGTCGCCACTCGCCAACTACTTCGACGAGAAGTATCGCCGGTTCGGAATCGACGTCGTCGTGCCGGTGGGCGGACGCGCCCTGCGCTTCGCCGTGGATCAGTTGGGACCCGTGCTGCCGGAGGTTCCGATCGTGTTCGCGCTGAACGCGATGCCCCAGACGAATCCTGCGTCGCTCCCCCCACATGTCACCGGGCGCATCGCTTCGGCATCGCGCTTCGAGCTCACGCTCTGGATGGCGCGGCGGCTTCAGCCCGATGCGAAAGAGATCGTCGTCATTGGTGGCGCGGGGCCATCGGACTCGGTCTCCGTCGCCGCCGCGGTGAAGGCGGTTGCGGCGTCCGGCGATTCCATCGGGGTCACCGTGCTCCGGGGTCTCTCGCTCGAAGCCTTGCTTCCTCGGCTGCGTCAGATCTCTCCACGATCGATCGTGCTCTTCGCGAACTACCGGCTGGATGGACGCGGGCGTGTGTTCGAGCCGCTGGACATCGTCGGCAGCATCGCGCGGGCGACTCCGGCACCGATGTACACTCAGCTGATGAGCTACGTCGGCGAAGGGACGGTTGGAGGATCCGTCATCCGCTTCGCGGACGAAGGTGTCGGCACCGGACGACTCGTCGTTCGCGTTCTTCGACGTCGGGCCGGCGAACGGATGCCGCCCGTGGAGGCCATCACCGAGTCGTTCGTCGCGGACTGGCGGCAACTTCGACGCTTCGGATTGGCTGAGGAGCGCGTCCCACAGGGCACTCGCCTGTTGTATCGCGAGCCGACGGCGTGGGAGCGCTATCGCACGGTCGTGCTGCTGACCATCGCGGCCCTCGTCGCCCAGCTGCTGCTCATCGGAAGGCTGCTGGTCGAACGGCGCCGGCGCAAGCGTGCGCAGACGGCGGCCCAGGAGCAGCAGCAGCGGCTCGAAGAGTCGCGACGCGTGGTCGCACACATGGGAAGGGTCGCCTTGCTGGGCGAGCTCGCGACGGCGATCTCGCACGAGCTCCGGCAGCCGCTCACCGCGATCCGTATGAATGCCCAGGCGGGTGCCAGAGCCGTCCGTAGCCGTCACATGTTGGGCGCGGATCAGGACATGGAGCTGTTCGACGAGATCTTCCAGGCGATCGACGAGGACAACACGCTCGCCTCCGACATCATCACGCGAGTGCGCGCGCTCGCACGCCGGGACGCGCTGCCAGAGCAGCCGGTGGATCTCAACGAAGTGATTCGCGCGTCGGCGCGCCTCCTCCAATTCGAATCGGCCACTCGCCGTGCGGACATCGTTCTGACGCTCGATCCGCACCTCCGCGCGGTCACCGGCGACCCCGTTCAGCTCCAGCAGATCGTGCTGAACCTCACCCTGAACGCGCTCGAAGCGTGCGCGGCATCGCCGACACCTCGGGTCGAGGTCTCCACGTTCGGCCGCGACGCGGGGATCGAGGTCACGGTGCGCGACAACGGACCCGGACTGTCACAGGGCATCCGGCTTCATCTCTTCGAGTCGTTCTTCACCACCAAGGAAGCGGGTCTGGGCCTCGGGCTTGCAATCGTCCATTCCATCGTCGAGCGACATCACGGGCGGATTCTGGCCGAGAACGGCGAGCAGGGTGGCGCCGTGTTTCGAGTCATCCTGCCCTGCACGCGGAACTCTCCGGCCGATGTGGCCGGGGCTCGATTGATGCACCTCGGGGTGGAGCCGACGGTGTCGCACTAGCATCCGTGCCTCGCTGGCATTCGTCGGTCTCGCGAAAGCTTCGATCACCTCACTCATGCTCCGCGGAGAGAGGACCAGTCCGCGGGATCGGGGTCGTGTGCTGTTGCCTGAACGCTACGGTGTCCCCGCAGTGGGACATTCGAGGGCCGAATGGGTGGCGATCGTCGACGACCACGAGTCCATGCGGTCGTCGATCGCTCGCGCCTTGCGGATCGAGGGCATCTGCACGGTCACGTTCGCCTCAGCCAAGGAGTATCTCGATCACCTGGCCCCCAGCGCGCCCTGCTGCCTCGTGCTCGACATGCAGCTGCCTGGCATGAGGGGACTGGAGCTGGCGCGATACCTCGACCGCGAGCGCCCCCCACTGCCGTCGACGATCTTCATCACCGGGCACGAAGACCTGTGGGCATCGCTCGACGGCAACATCCTCGTCCACGGCCGTCTTCGAAAGCCGTTCGAGCTCGAGGAGCTGCTGAGGTTCGTGAAGCCGCTGGTCTGCGGCAGCGCCGCGGCAGGGATCAGTCTAAGGGTCGTCTGACATCTGGACCGTCGCTTTCGCGGCGTGGGGAAGATCACGGCGAGCGCACCAGGCTCTGGCTCCGCCAAGCTGTCGGCGAAGTGCCCGAAGCTCAGGCCCGCGCCATCGCGGAACGGGTACTCTGGCGCAACCGCAGCAGTGACGCGAGTGCCAGGCCGAGAGACGCTCCCGCAACGTTCAGGATGACGTCGTTGACGTCCGCGGTTCGATAGCTCCCCCAGGCCCTCGAAAGGAGCTGGAGCAGCTCGACGCTGAGCGAAACAGCGATCGCGATCTGCACTCCCCTCCGAAAGCGAAGGCGCGTCCAGACCAGCGGGAGCAGCATGCCGAGCGGAAGGAAGAGCACGAGATTGCCCCTCGCGTTCCGCACGCAGAACCCTCGCGCTGGCGAACCCCTGGGCAGGGTCGCATCAGAACAGGTCAGCGATGCCAGACTGGGACGGAGGTCGACTCCCACCATGGCTTCGGCGACCACGCGCGACGGGCGGTTCGGCCCGAGCGTAGCGGCGGCGAGGCCGGAAAGATAGACGACGAAGGTCAGAAGCACGATCTCGCGCGGGAGCCGGTGCCCGGTAGTCCGAGCGCGGTACAGGCGAAAGATCAGCCAACAGGGAACGGTGATCGCGCTCACGACGAGAAACGGCAAGAACAACGAGCGGTACGGAAGGAACGGATAGAGAAGGTGGCGGAGCATGTCGGCGGATACCTACTCCGCCCGCATCGCGATCGCCGGGTCGATGCGTGACGCGCGCAATGCCGGCGCGAGTGCGGCGACGAGTGCGACCGCGAGCAGGAACACGCTCGCACCTCCCAGTGCCAGCGGATCGCGCGGTCCCACGCCGAACAGCATCGCGCTGAGACTCTTGCCGCCCCAGAGCGCCAGCAGCACACCGATGCCCACGCCGACGGCGGCCATCGCCATCGCCTGGCCCACCACCAGCTTCACGACGTCCCCCGGCTGCGCGCCGAGCGCCACGCGTACGCCGATCTCGTTCGTGCGCTGCGTGACGTTGTACGAGATCACTCCGTAGATGCCCACCGACGCCAGCGCGAGCGCCACGACCGCCAACAGCGCGAGCAGCACCATCGAGAATCGCGGACCCTCGAGCTGCTGATCGAGCATCGCGTCCATCGTCTGCACGTCGTCGAGCGGCACGTTGCGGTCCACCTCGCCCAGACGCTCGCGCAGCAGGCGCGCGACCTGCTCGGTGGGCAGCGTGGTGCGAACCATCAGCCACCCGCCACGCATCGCCTGCTGTGCACGTGGCAGGTACAGCGTGCCGCGCGGCTCGTCAGTCAGACCGTCGGTCCGCGTATCCTTCGTCACGCCGACGATCGTGCGCCACGCGCTGGTATCGCTCGCCTCACCGAGCTTGAGACGCTCGCCGATCGGGTTCGCATTGGGAAAGAACCTCCTGGCAACGAGCTCGCTGATGACGACCACCGGCGGCTGTCCCGCCGCGTCCGACGTCCCGAGCATTCTCCCGGCCGTGAACGGGATGCGCAGCATCTCGAAGTAGTTCGTCTCCACGACGGCCACGTTCAGCTGCGGCGCCCTGCTCGCATCGGGATCGAGGCGCGACTGGAAGGACACCGCCGACTGCTCGTGCGGGTTGATTGGCGTGTTCGAGCCGATCGTCGCACTCTCGACACCGGGGATCGCGCGCATCTTCGCGACGAGCTCGTCCATCGCAGCGCGTGCCAGCTCTGCGCTCGGATACCTGTCGGCCGGTAGATCGATGTTGCCGCCCACGACGTGCGAGGTCTGGAACCCGGGGTCCACCGCAGTGAGCTTCGCGAAGCTGCGCACGAGCAGTCCGGCGCCGGCGAGCAGCAGAACGGCGAGTGCCACCTCGGCCACGGTCAGAAAGGACCGCGTCCGCTGCTTCGGCGCACCGCTCGATCCGCGCCCACCCTCCTTCAGCGCGCCGATGGGTTGCATGCGTCCGGAGTGGATCGCGGGGGCGAGTCCGAACAGCACGCCCGTGAGCACCGATACCCCGAGTGCGAACAGCAGCACGGTGTTGTCCACCGTGATCTCCTCGAGGCGCGGTACGCTGTGGGGATGGATCGCCACGAGAAGCTTCACGCCCAGCACCGCCACGCCGACGCCGAGCACGCCACCCGCCAGCGCGAGGACGACGCTCTCCGTCAGCACCTGGCGCACGATGCGCGAGCGCGGCGCGCCGAGCGCCGTGCGCACCGCGAACTCGCGTTGCCGGGCAGCGGCCCGCGACAGCACGAGGTTCGCGACGTTGGCGCAGGCGATCAGCAGCACGAACGCGACGGCGATCATCAGGACCGTGAGCGCTGGCTTGATGCGGCCGACGACGCGATCCATCAACGGGACGCCTGCCGCGCCGACCCCGGCGTTCTCCTTCGGATACTCGACCCGCAGCTCGGCGCTCACCCGCTGCAGGTCGGCCATCGCCTGTTCCAGGCTGATGCCGGGCTCGAGCCGTCCCACGGCGAAGAGCCCCGGACGACTGTCACGGGCGTAGCGCCGGTCGTTCACGAACAGGCCGAGCGGGATGACGACGTCTGGTGGAGCGTCGCCCGCGCGGTACGAGACGCGCGCGTCGGGCGAGAGGACGCCGACGACGGTGTACGCTTCGTTGTCGAGCAGCAGCGTGCGGCCGACGATGGAAGGGTCGCCGCCGAAGCGTGACTGGAAGTAGCCGTAGCGGAGGATGACGACTTGCTCGGCGCCTGGCGCGTCGTCCGCCGGCGTGAACAGCCGGCCGAGCACGGGGCGCATGCCGAGGAGCTCGAAATAGTTTCCTGTCGCGAGCACGCCCCATGCATGCTCCGCATCGCCCTGCCCCGTCATGATGAACGACGCGAAGGGATAGTAGAGCGCGAGGTCCTCGAAGCCGCGCTGCCGCTGGCGCCAGTCCACGTAGTTCGGATAGGACACGAACGGACGCTCCTGCCCCGGCACCGTCTCCCACAGCATCGCGAGCCGGTCCGGCTCACGATATGGCAGCGGCTTGAGCAGCACCCCATTCACCACGCTGAAGATCGCCGTGTTGGCGCCGATCCCCAGTGCGAGCGTGAGGACGACGATCGCCGTGAACGCCGGCTGACGGCGCAGCGAGCGGAGGGCGTAGCGGAGGTCCTGTGCGAGCACCGTCAGATTCTCCCTGCGTTGCGCGCGTCCCATCCGGCGTTCGTCCGCGGCGCGGCACTCGCGTCGGAACGCGTCCACGTCTCCGAACCCACGAAGCGCTTCGTCCCGCGCCGCCTCGATCGACCATCCGCGCGCGACGAGGTGTTCGACCTCGGCGTCCACGTGAAAGCGGAACTCCTCATCGAGGTCGCGGTCGACGTCATGCCGCCAGAAGCGGAGATACCGGCGCCACAGCGGAGACGTCACGGCTAGGCCGGCTGGGTGGTGGCCGTGAGCAGTTGCGTGACCGACTGCACGTAACGCTGCCACGCCGCGATCTCGCTCCTGAGATGCTGGCGGCCGGCGGCGGTGAGCGTGTAGAAGCGCGCACGCTTGCCCTTGTCGGAAAGCCCCCACTCGCTCTCGACGAGGCCGCGCTCCTCGAGGCGATGGAGCGCGACGTAGAGCGACCCATCCGTGACGTCGAGCGTGCCGGACGTGGAGTCGCGGATGACGCGCGCGACGCCGTGGCCATGACGCGGGCCCCATGAGAGCGCCTTGAGCACGAGCACGTCGAGCGTCCCTTGGAGAACGTCGACCGGGGAGGCAGGCATGTTGTTCCCTAGAATGGCTAGGACATCATACGGTGATTCCCTAGAATGTCAAGGACATGCCCGCGCCGCTCACGAGCGAGGATCACGCAGGTCGGGCAGTTCTGGCGCGCTGGTCACGCCGCCACACGTCGGTCCATCCTAAGAATTTGCTCAGCAAGCATGCTGCGACTAGTGTGACCCCTGAATCTGCGGTTGCCCCACACGGTTTCGGGGAGGCATCGCGTGAATCAACTCGTGTCGTACTCGCTGTGGCTCCCGCCATCGGTTCCGCGACCGGATCTGCTGCGTCAACTCGTGACCAGCCTCCAGACGCTACGCGAGTACAACACGGAGATCCCCGTATGCGTGTTCGTCTACTCCGACGGCCCGCCGGCGCTCAGCTGGGAGCTCTCGGGCTACGACGCGACGATCATCCCTCAGGGTTCCTATGAAGCGCGACTTGCGCAGTACTCCGAGCTGGGCGGGCCCGTTCTGGCGGAGTACCCTGTTCTTCACAAGCTGCTGAACTTCAGCGATCTCGCCGCGATGGGTGCGGGGCGCGTCCTCGCAGTCGACTGCGACACGCTCTTCTTCGGCGACGTGCAGCTGCTGTTTGACCGTTATGCCGACGCGGATTGCTACGCGCGTGAGGAACCGTCGTGCCGGCGCAGCCACTTCGGCTACGATCCCGCCTACCTGAACGAGGACGCCTTCGCGCAGCTCTCCCGGTTCCTCGGGCTGCGTGAACAACGGCCGTTCAACGTCGGCGTGATGCTGTTCAACCACGATCTCTGCGCGCGGCTTGCGCCGCTGCAGAAGGTCCTCGTCACGTATGTATGGCGGTTCCTCCTCTGGCTCGCGGCACATCCGAGCGATGCCCGACGAGCGTTTGGTGAGGGTGAGGCCGTCACGCGGCTTCGGGAGATGCTGCACGCCACGCCCACGTTGCTGAAGCACCCTCTCCCATATCCTTCCGCCAACGAGTGGATCCTCGATGAGATCGCGCTATGGCTCACGCTCGGCCATCTCGCCGATGTCACCTGTGACGACTTCTCATCACTTCATGTTCCGCAGAACGGCGAGCTGCTCGACAGCGCCGTCCCGCATCCCGACTGGATCGTTGGCCATTACTACACGCAGAACATGGGGCGCGTGGAGGAGTGGCTGCAGGGCGCCGTTGCCCACTTCTCTTCCCGAGAGGATTGATCATGGCCAGGGCAAAATCGAGTCGTACGAAGCGAACCGCGAAGAAGGCGACGAAGACGGCAGCGAAGCAGCCGGCAAAGTCGGCGCGAGCGGCGTCTGGCAAGTTCCCGAGCAAGATCTTCGGCATCGCGTCGCCCTGCTCGATTGGCGGGGTGTCGCTGTTCGAGGCCGATGCGCAGATCACCTCGCAGACGGTGGGCAACTTCGTGTCTGAGCCAGCGCTCGTCGAGCGCGCCGTGCAGCTGTTGTCGGATGCCGGCTTCGAGGTGCTTCGGGCGAACAACGTCATGATCAACATCGCGGGAAGCCGCACTCTGTACGAGACGGTGTTCAACACCAAGCTCGTCGCGGAAGAGCTTCCCACGGTCAAGGAACAGGGAAAGAAGGACACGGCCACTTTCTTCGACAGCCCGGATACTTCCGTGCGTGGGCTCATCTCCACAAAGGGAACGCGCTTCGAGGGGGTGCTCGAGGGCGTGGCACTCGAAGAGCCCCGCTACCTGATGCAGAATGCCTTCCCGCCCGCGGTGAACTATTGGCACCTCGATGTGCCGGGCGACGTCTCGTTAGGGTGCAACGCCGACCTCGCGCATCGCGACGGTGTCACCGGCAGGGGAATTCGCGTCGCCATGGTCGACACGGGCTGGTTCAGGCACCCGTTCTTCACCCAGCGCGGCTATCGCGTGGGTGCGGTTACGCTCGGTGCCGGTACGGCCAACCCGAATCAGGACACGGTAGGACACGGAACCGGCGAATCCGCGAACATCTTCGCGGTGGCGCCAGACGTGGAGCTGTTGCCCGTGAAGGCGATGCTGGCAGGATCGCTGGGAACGGTGCTCGTCAACATCACCGCCGCCTTCAACGACGCGGTCGCGCTCAATCCCCACATCATCACGAACAGTTGGGGCTTCGACATCCAGAACGGTCCGCTGTCCGCCGCGCAGCAGGCGTTGGCGGCATCGGTGGCCGCCGCCGTGTCGAATGGCATCGTGGTGGTCTTCTCCGCCGGCAACGGCCATTTCGGCTTCCCTGGCCAGCACCCCGACGTGATCTCGGCGGGCGGTGTCTTCCTGAACGCCGACGGGACGATGCGCGCGTCGAACTATGCGAGCGGTTTCATCAGCAACGTCTACTCGAACCGTCGCGTGCCGGATCTCTCCGGACTGGTCGGCATGTTGCCGCAGGCGATCTACATCATGCTGCCCGTCGAGGCCAACGATGACCTCGATCGGGATCTCGCGGGAGGCGCGCATCCCAACAGGGATCAGACGGCGAGCAACGACGCATGGGCGGCGTTCAGCGGAACGTCGGCGGCGGCGCCACAGATCGCCGGCGCGGCGGCACTCGTGCTGCAAGCCTGCCCGCACCTGACGCCCGCGCAGGTAAAGAGCATCCTGATGCGCTCGGCGCGCGATGTGACGACGGGGACGAACAACCCGCGAATGAACATTGCGGCAACGGTCGGCCCCGATGCAGCCACAGGGAACGGGCTCGTGGACGCGCACGCCGCGGTACTGCTCGCCAAGGTCCGCTGCCTCGTCAGGCCGCTTACACCGATCCGCCCGCTGGTACCGCTGCGGCCGCTGCTCCCTGTCATTCCGTTGCTGCCGGTCAGGCCGATCCTTCCCCTCCTGCCACTCGTTCCAGTACAGCCGTTGAGGCCGATCTCTCCGGTCCTGCCGCTTCTCCCGGTCCGACCGCTGCTTCCGCCCATCCAACCCCTGCTTCCGGTCCGTCCGCTTCTCCCGATACGGCCCTTGGCGCCGATCGGTCCGGGGCCCGGACCGAATCCGGCTCTTGGTCCGCTGTCGGGCGAGGAGGTGGAACAGGTGCGCGCTCCGGAAGGGATGCAGCTCACGGAGGAGAACATCCGCCAGCTCGAGGACATGATCATGAGTGGACAACGTGACATCTTGAAGGATCACTGATCGGCGACTGTGAACGCACGATCGCCTGCCGCAGTGCTCATCGAGCTCAGGAGTCACTAGTGCCCACTCGCGCGAAAGATGACGGCCAGCGTATCACTGCGCAGGTGATCGTCCGATCACAGTCGGGAAAGCACGTGCACGGCAACGTTCCAATCACATCCGCGAACCTCGCGGAGTACGCACCCTCGCCCGCTGACGCCGTTGAGGCGCAGCGGGACTTGAGGGAAGCCGGGTTCGACGTGGGACCCGTGGTAGGCATCAGCTTTGCCGCCAGCGCAGCGCTACGACAATTCGAGAAGTTCTTCGGAGTGAAGCTTCATGTCGGTGGCGACGGTTCGGTCGCACTCGAAGGCAGGTCTGCGCCGCCGGGAGGACTGGAGCTTCCGCTGACGCATCTGTCGCCACGATTGGCCGCTCTGATCACCGCCGTGGCGTT
The DNA here is from genome assembly GCA_035265545.1 of Gemmatimonadaceae bacterium. Classification (GTDB taxonomy): domain Bacteria; phylum Gemmatimonadota; class Gemmatimonadetes; order Gemmatimonadales; family Gemmatimonadaceae; genus AG11. The sequence goes on from DATFOL010000055.1 coordinate 15,971, forward strand.
CACGCCACCGGCAGACCTGCACGGCCGAAACGCGTCGGCTCTCTTCTAGTGGAGGTCGCTCCATGACGACTGCGCAGGAGCACGAGATCCCTGCAGCAATCCTCCGGTCGCCGATCATGCGACAGGGCGGATTCGGTGCTTACGATGGCATGATCGACGCGAATCTCGTGGGCCAGCTTCGTGCCGAAGCCGCGCGCAACTTCAGGGACGCCGTGCCGCAAACCTGCGACTGCGACGACTACGCGGAGGGCCGAGGCGGCACGCCGCGTCGCAGCCTGCTCACGGCGGAGGGCGGCGCGGTGCAGGACGACATCTACCGCTCTCCCGCTTTCAGCGAATCCCTTTCGGACACCTGCGGATTGCACGTCGTGCCGAGCGGCAACCGGGGCAGCTTCAGTTATTACGCGCGGCCAGGTGATTTTCTCGGCCTGCACCGCGACGTGGAAGCCTGCGACCTGGCAGTGATAACCGGGCTCCACGACGACTCAGCGCCGACGGAATTATCTGGCGCGTTGGTCGTCTATCCGGACCGCGTGCTCGAACCTCTCTCGGCCATTCGCGCGCGTCCCAGCGATGGAGCGCAGGCAGTAAAGCTCCGCGTGGGCGAGACGGTGGTGCTGCTTGGTGGAATTCTGCCGCATCTGGTCATGCCCGTGCGGGACGGACAGATGCGGATCATATCAGTGATGTGCTTTCGCGCGTTGTACTGAAGTTCGATGTCGGTGAAGCGACGACTCAATTCGCTGCGCTACTTTCGTTGCGCCAACGCCGCCTGCTTGTAGAGCCTTCCGCCTCGCATGACGTGCGTCAGCGATCGGAACGCGCGCACATCCGCGCGCGGATCCTCGGCGAGAACCAACAGATCCGCCAGCTTGCCGACTTCAAGGGTCCCGAAGTCCTTCAAGCGCCCCATCGCCTGCGCCCCGTTACGCGTCGCCATCACGACGATGTCCGACGCAGGAATTCCCGCCGCCTGCATCGCTTCCATCTCGCTGTAGATCGAAGCGCCGTGAAACACGCGCGGATTGCCGGCGTCGGTCGCGACCACGATCGTGGTGCCAGCCGAGTGTACGCGCCGCAGATTGTCCGCCACCACTGCGCCTCGCACGTCGGCGTCGTCGAGGCGACGCAGCACCCGCTCGGACGCACGCGACAAATCGGGGATGAGCGCCCTAAGCGCGGCCACGCGGGCAGACTTGGCGACCGTGTTCGAGTCAACGCATCCGCCAGGATCGTCGATCGGATAGCGAGTGCCCAGGATGATCGATGCGAAGGTGCGCACGCCATTGCGTCCCACGATCAGCGTTGGCGCGTAGATGGCTCGCGTGGTCTGCAACAGACTGAGAAACTCGTCGTCCGCCGGCTCGTCCTCGACGCTGTGCACGAGCATGACGGCGCCCGCCCTCAGGGCGGCCTTCGCCCCGCGCAGCTCCGTCGCGTGCACGATCAGGTCCAGCCCCGTCGCTCGCGCCGCCGCACCGACCTCCGACAGTCGCGCGTCGAGATCGCTTTTCAGCTCGGCCGGAGGGGCGAGGTACCACACCTTCACCGCCGAGGCGCCCATCGCCTTGAGCCTGGCGACGCTCGCGCGCACGTCGGCCGACGTCGCCATCGGCAGGAAAGTGTAGATCTCGTCGTCGACGCGCAGCGCTGTCTGCGGCGCGTGCGTGAGCAAGGGTCCGGCGGCACGCACGTGCGGCGCCATCGAGTCGCGCTCAGCCTGCGCCGGTAGCGCCGTCGTCCATGGGTGGCCGCCGACATCGTACACCGCCGTGACGCCGCTGCAGAGATAGGAGCGATACCAGCGCGCCGGGTTCGCTCGCAGCGCGCGAGCCGTCTCGGGATACGGATACAGCGCCGGTGCACTGATGCCGTCCGGGCGTCCGTCCACCCATCCGGTCTGGCTGAAATGAACGTGCGCGTCCACCAGACCGGGCGTCACGAAGCGACCAGTGACGTCGACACGCGTCGCTCCGGCCGGCACTGGGCACTGCGTCGACGTCCCGACGCAGGACAGGCGGTCGCGGGTCACGACGACCACGGCGTTCGGGACGCTGGGCTTTCCCGTCCCGTCGATGACGGTCGCGCCAACGAGCGCCGTGCTCTGCGCGACC
>DATFOL010000056.1:0-9163 GCA_035265545.1 Gemmatimonadaceae bacterium
AAGTACACGCTGCACGTGCTCGTCGACGGCAAGGAAGTCGAGTCGGAGGACGCGACCGTGAAGTGACCCGCTGCTTCGCTTCCCGAGCATCGTCAGAATGAGACGGATGAAACGGATGAGACGTGGCCGCTCGTGCGCGCGTCATGTCGCGAGTCTCGCCGGAGCGCTCCTCGCATGTGCAGAGACGGACGTCGCGTTGCCGGTCTCGATGGCGATCGATTCGGCGTTCACCGTCGAGGGGCATCCGATTCCGCCGGCAGTGCTCAACCGCTACATCGCCGAGCGGCTCGGCTTCACGAGCCGCGGCGGCGCGATGCAATGCGCCTACCTGCCGCTGGGACAGGACAGCACCCTCGTCTACGTCAACTCGCTGTGCCTCGAGCTGATGGCGCAAGACGACAGCGTCGTCACCGGTTCGGGACGTGGTGGTCCGATTGCGCTGCGGGTCGGCATCGAAGGAGACTCGGTGCGCGTCCGATCGCATCAGGTTCCCATCGACGGCGGCGGGCATCTGGCCAGCATGCGGGACATCTTCCCGGCGCGGATCGTCGATCGCATCGTCGCGAACGACATTCCGTTGGATACCCTCGCAGTCTTCCTCCGCACCCGAGCGGCGACAGTCGCGGGCTCACGCCGCTGCTACGTCGGCAACGGCTCGATCCTCGGGCGGGCCCCGGGAACTCCGGCGCCCGGGCCGGCGACGCTCGAAGGTTGGCTCGAGCTGCACGGCCCGATCACCGACAGTGGGCGCGTACGACTGATCGACTCGGATGGACGATCGCTCGACGCATCGCGGCGAGGGCTCGGTGCCGACTCCGTGAGCATCGTAGCCTTCAACGATCTGCTCCGTGTCGAGCTGCGCGTCAGCGCCAGCGACAGCACCCTCCGCGGTAAAGCGCTCGCCACCTCGGATGCCGCCGAGTCGCGCGACGCCGCGGGACGGAGCAGGCCTTATCGACGGGAGTGGAGGCTCGTCGCGCGACGACGGCCTTGCGAGCACCTGCCGCAAACGGTCACACGCTAGCCGGCCGGCGCCGTTCGCGAGTGCTCGAGCGAGCAGTCGCGTGCTGCGGTCGACTGCGCGGGGATTCGCCGGGCAACGGCTCGGCAGCACGCTTGATGCAGGCGAGGATGCACAGTGACGATGCATACGATGCGCGATGAACTGAACGAGTGAGGCGCGACATGCAGAGCGAACCAGTGGCGAACGAGGTGGCGACGCGACGCGACACAGCGCGCACGACGCGCGAGCCCGCGGCACCCCGGAATGATCTCCTCTCGCACCTCGCCGCCGTGGGGCTGGGCGCCACGGCGATGTATTTCCTCGATCCTCAACGCGGGCGGCGACGTCGCCACCTGATGCGCGACAAGTTCGTGCATGCGGCGAAGGAAGCCCGCGGCGCCGTCGGATCCACGAGCCGAGATCTGCAGAACCGCGCAGGAGGGTTGGTCGCCGTCGCGCGTCAGCTCCGACGGGATCGAACGGACGACGAGGTTCTCGTCGAACGCGTGCGGGCCGCGCTCGGCCGTTCCGTGTCGCATCCGGGCGCGATCGACGTGTCCGCGGCGCAGGGACGGGTAACGCTGCGCGGACAGGTGCTCGCTGGCGAGGCGGACGATCTCGTCGCGTCGGTCGCGCGGGTTCGGGGGACGAGGGATGTCGTCGATGACCTCGAGCGCCACGAGTTGGCCGGCGATGTGCCGGCCTTACAGGGAGAGGGCCACCTGGCGGAGTCAAAGTTCGAGCTCATGCAGGAGAACTGGACTCCGGCAGCGCGCCTCCTTGCTGGTGTGACCGGCGGCGCCGTGGCGGCCATGTGTCTGCGCAGCGATCAACGACGGAATGCGCTGAATGCGGCGATGGGACTCGCCGGGGCTGCGCTCGCGGTGCGCAGCGCCACGAACCTGCCGTTCGACCGGTTGATCGGCGTCGGCGCAGGCCCGCGAGTGGTTACGGTTCAGAAGTCCATCAACATCGCGGCGCCGATCGACGACGTGTTCACGTGGTTGGTAGCGTGGGAGCGCTGGCCGCGCTGGATGTCGCACGTGCGCGAGGTGAGATCGCACGGAGGGTCCGGGACCGTCGGTGAGCGCACGCACTGGGTCGTGGATGGCCCCGCTGGAACGACGGTCGAATGGGACGCCGAGACGACGCGCTTCGTCCCGCCATCTCTCGTTGCGTGGCGCACCGTCGAAGGTTCACCCGTCGCACATGCGGGTACGATCCAGCTGGCTCGCACCGACGCCGACGACACGCGGCTCGACGTGACGATCAGCTACAACCCGATCGCGGGCGCCGCAGGTCACGCGATCGCCACGCTCTTCCGGCGCGATCCGAAGCATCAGCTCGAGGATGACCTGGCCAGGCTCAAGACGACGATCGAGACGGGCCGGCCGCCGCAGGACGCGGCAGTCCGCGACGGGCCTCGGGGCGCTGGACACGCCTCCTCGGCCGCCACCAGCATGTGAGGTCATCGTCCCGCTCCGAGTGAGGTCCCCGTTCGTGCCCTTCTCGCGCTCACCCCCGGTCCTGGAAGGTGATCATGTATCGTCGCATCGCCGTCGCGCTCGACGCGGGACCTGCCAGTCGACTCGGCCTCCGTTGGGCGGTCTCCATCGCTCGCCGGGCGAACTGTCCCCTCGATCTCGTTCGCGTCGCCGTTCCCCCCGTTCACGGCGGCGAGCTGTACGCCGCCAGTGTTCTCAGCGACGAGGACGTCGAGCGGATGGAGCTCGAGTCGATGCAGAGCCTCCGCGATGTGGCGGACGAGGTGTCGTCCGCAGGCGTGCACGCGACGCCGGTGGTGCTACGGGGAAGCGTGCCCTCCGTCCTCGCGGATCACCTGCGCGAGAACGAGGTGGATCTGGTCGTGATGACGACACACGACCGCGGACGCCTCGAACGACTCCTGCTCGGCAGCGTGAGCAGCGCAGTGATGCGCCATGCCCACATTCCCGCGCTGCTGGTGCGGGTCGCCAAGAGCGATGCCGGCGCTTCCACCGTCGCCGACGAGGAGCCCAGCGTGCAGCGCATCCTCGTGCCACTCGACGGATCGCCCTTCGGCGATCAGATCCTCGCGCCCGCGACCACGCTCGCGCGACTCATGAACGCCAGTCTCACGCTGCTGAGCATCGTGGAGCCCATGCTTGCCAACGCGGCGTTCGCGACCGGCATCGACGGAGTCCCGGTCGCTCCGCGGGTCGCACATCCCACGGATGCCGAGGGTGACGAGGAGCGAGCGTCGCTGGAGAGTGCCACGCTCGAGCGAACGGCAGCGCGGATCCGGCTGCTCGATCTCTCGGTCGACACCAAGGTGCTGATCGACGGACGGCCCGCGCACGCGATCGTCGACTTCGCCTCACGGCATCACATCGACCTCATCGCCATGACGACGCACGGCCGCGGTGCGCTGCAGCGGCTCGTCGCGGGAAGCGTCTCCGAGTCGGTCCTCCACACGGCGGCCGCCCACATGCTGCTGTACCGACCGCAGAATCCAGCACCGTCGTGACCGGTTGTGCCAGCCGCTGGGCCCGCGACCCTGACGACATTCGGCACAGCCGATGCACGCGTAACGGTATTCACCACCAGGAGGGGATGATGTCGAACCGGGACGTGAACCCGACGCAAGGATTCGGCGCGACGAGAGATCAGCTCGACTGGGGGTCCGAAGAGACGTACTGGCGCGGCGCGTGGAACACGCGTCCGTACGCGACCGCGGACCGCGACTTCGACTACTACCGGCCAGCCTACCGTTACGGGTTCGAATCGGCGAACCGGCATCGCGGACGTGAATGGAACGACGTCGAGAGCGATCTCCGCGGCGGGTGGGACCGCTACGAGCACCGCGGCCAGAGCACGTGGGAGAACGTGAAGGACGCGGTACGGGACGCGTGGCACCGGGCGACCAATCGGTAGCGTTCAGCTGGTCTCCGGTAGCCACGAAGTCCAGGCCGTAGGGCTCGTGCCGTAGCTCGCGCGCCGCGACTCACGCGGTCACGCCCGCGGCGTGAGCGCCCGCGCGACATACGCTGACGCGAGACGCGCCGGCCGCAGCACGCGGTGCAGCGGCATGAGCCCGTCAGGCAGCGCGATCGCCTCGTGATCGCGCGCGGTGGGATCGAGCGCCGCGTGCATGTACAGCCGTGCGCGATCGAGCGGCGTGTCGACGAGCTGCGCATAGCGCCGTTGCAGCGCGACACCGTCGGGAAAGGGCTCGTCGCGCAGCGCGTGTGCCTCGAGCTCGGCGACCATGCTCGCAGCGAGTGCATCCGCGTAGGTGTCGGACGCCAGTGCGCGCTGCCAGTCGTCGTCGAGCGGGAAGCCGAGCACCCGATGCGCGACGTGGACGCTCACCGCGAGCATCCGGCGCGACCGCAGCGACTCGGCATGCGCGACCACTCGCGCTGCTTCGCCGCGATGCACGAGCAGCAGCCTCGTGACGCCGGCCAGCCACTCCAGCCGCTCGTACAGATGCCGCGTCCCGTGCATCGCGAGCACGACCAGCAAGTCGTCGTCCGCCATGGCGGGCAGCGCGCGTCCGCCCAGCGTGATTGGGCGCGCGCGGGACAACGCCTGCTCTGCGCTCAGCGTGAGGGGGAACCGCCGATCGGCGAAGCGCCAGTGCAGCTCGACGAAGTCATCGCCGCGCCCGAATGGCGCATGCCCCAGCCATGCGAACAGCGTCCGCTCTTGGCGAGCGGAATGTCCTCCGCGCGGCGAGAGCCCGTGTCGCACGAGCGCTTCGCGTGCCTCCGCATAGCGGGCGAACGGCACGACGACGTCGAGGTCCACCGACTGGCGCAGCGCGACGTCGCCGTATAGCTGGAGTGACAGCGTCGGGCCCTTGTACGGCAGCGCCGGCACGCCGGCCCGCTCGAGCAGTGCGCACAGCTCGCCCAGCCGCCGCACCTGGCCGAGGGTGCGCGCGGCGCTCGTGCTCGCGGAGGCGATCACCGACGCCCACGCACCGTCGGACTTCCGCGTAGCGGAGAGACCGCGCGCGAGCCAGGGCAAGAGGCCGTGCGCACATGCGAGCCGCTCCGCAACGGACCAGTCGTCGATCATGCTCGCCGCCACGCCGACCTCGTTCGCGCCGGCCAGTCCCGCGGCGTGCCGCGCGCAGGCGGTCAGCAGCCGCCACGTTCGAGCGCGCGCGTCGACGCTCATCGCGCCCACAGGTCGTCGAGGCTGGTCACGTAGTCCAGCGCGCTCTGTGGCGTCGGGAATCGCGCCGGGGACCGCTCGTGCAGCACACGCGCGAGGTCGCCGAAAGTGGCGCGACCGTCCGCGCCCTCGAGCACTGCGCGGAGGATCTCACCTTCGCTGGAACGCCGTGGTGCGAACTGATCGGAGCGGCTCGCGAGCACGGCGCGGTCGAGCGGCAACGAGAGCAGCGTCGAATGACGCACCGAGCGGCCGTCTTCGGCGCGTGCCGACCAGCTCCAGGCATACTCGTCGCCGGCGAGGACGGCGCGCAGCTCGAGGCGCAGCGCTTCGCCCTGACGGAGCGCGAACGTTGGCCAGAAAGGGAAGAACGCCTGACCGTATAGTGCGGGCGGCGCGGTGGGCGAGCTCGACAGCGTGATGCTGGCGGTGAGCTCGCTGTCGAACCAGAGGAGGATCCCGTGCGCGGTACCATCGCGCGTCGCGCGCGCGTCCCAGCTCGCGCGCAGCGGCGGCGCGGGCAGATCGTAGTCGAGCGTGACGAAGGGTGAAGGCTCCGAGAGCAGTTGAGCGCCCGTCACCCGAGCGCGGAACCAGCCGTTCGCCATCATCGACGTCAGCGACTCGTGCGCCATCGATGCGGGTACCCCGGACCAGGCGCCGACCGTGCGGGCGTAGAGCGCGTCGTCCTCGACGAGCGCGGCGTGCACGCTATCGCAGCGCGGGATGCACACTCCGCCTGGCGCGAGCAGGCGCCGCCGCATGTCGGCTGCGGATTCCAGATGAAGACCGTGAAACGGAGTGACCCCGCGAAGATCGGACACGATCACGTCGGCGCGTTCGGGCAGCTCGATCGCGGTGGACGGCGCACGAATGATCTCGACGCGATCGGCCACGCCATTCTCGGCGGCCAGCGCGCGCGCTGCGTCGATCGAGGGATCCGGCTCGACGAGGAACACGCGCCGCGCGCCGAGGGTGGCCGCGTAGATGCCGAGCACACCCGGGCCGGCGCCGATGTCGGCTACCACCGCGCCGGGCCGCACCGACTCGCGCACCGCGGCGAGGTACGCCGGAGCTCGCACCGGATCGGCGAGCATCCGCGCGTACTCCTCCATCGTGTAGCTCATGCGTGCGGGTAGCTCATGCCTGCATCCGGACGCGCGGGGTCGCGGCACGAACGATCGCGTCGCACAGCGCGTCGAGACCCTCGCGCCCATCGGGCGGCGACAGGGTATACAGGGGAACGGCGCGCACGAGCGCACCGAGCTGCGCGAGCTCGCGGGCGCGCATCGGCGCGTCGAGCAGGTAGTTCGCGTAGGTGAGCGTGGCGAGCGTCACGACGGCACGCGCGGGCGCGACGGTACGCAGTGCTGGGCGGGCGCCGACGTGGCGCGGCCGGAGCACGACGACCGCGCGCACGGGGCACGGCCCGTCGGCGAATGCGCTCCCGCCGAGCGGGAAGCGACGCTTGTCCCAGGTCGGCGTGATACGATCGAGTCGCCCGTCCGCGCCGAGCACGCGTGCTCCGTCCGGCCAGAGCCTGAGATGATCGAACGCCGGCCAGGCCGCGGGCCGTTCGTCATCGAGCGTGACCGCGGTGAGATCGTCCGAGGCGATGATGTGGCCGCGCGCCGCGAGCGCCGCCGCGGTGGTCGACTTGCCCGCGCCCGGCGCGCCGGCGATGAGCACGGCGCCGTCGCCGACGTGTACGCAGCTCGCGTGCAGCGCGAGGCGTCCCCAGGAGCGCAGCAGGAAGCCGAGCACCGGGCCATAGAGGTATGCGGCGAGGTCCTCGAGCGTCTGGCCCGGCGCGATCGCGGCGCGGATGCGCGCCGGCCGTGCGACGTGCTCGACGTCGATCGCGGTGCCGTCGCCGTAACGAAAGGCGGTGAGCCCGCGTGCGTCATCGACGATCTCGACACGCGTCGTGACGTCGTCAGGCTCGCCGGAGCGATACCGGGTGCGCAGGGGGACGGGTGCGGGGAGCCGCTCCGTGAGCTCGAGCTCCACGTCGCACGACGAAGCGGAAGAGGGCGCGATCCCGGGCAGGGTGACGTCGGCCCGGATGTGAAGCCCATGAATGCGTTGCACCGTCCGTCACGCCATGGGCGAGGAGTCGCTCAGAACGTCTTGTTGTTGTTCACGAGCGCGCCGTCGGAGCTCACGCCGTTCATCCCCTTCGCCTGGGTGAGCTGGGCGAGATCGCCGTAGCGCTTCAACACGGGGCGCACGTATGGCCGTTTGCGCTCGTGCGCCGCACGCGTCGTCGCATCGGTCGGCGTGGTGTTGGACATACGCCAGTCTCCTCGGGGATGTGCCTCAGAGAACTACGAGCGAGGGCGCGATTCGTCACTGCGCGGGTGCGCGGATCCTCGGGACGCTACGACCGCTAGATCAGCGGCGGGAACGCGGATGGCCCGGATGGACGGAACGGGCCGGATCGCTCCCATGCGGGCGGAGAGATCTTCGCGCCGCAGCCAAAAGAAAGGACTTTGGGGCGTGGATGGAGAGGAGCGTTGCGCCGGAATGCGCTGTGCGACCGCGAGAGGAGCCGATCCGGCCCTTCTGCGGTTCAGATCCGGTGAAGTCCGTGCTCCGTCGTTTGATCAGCGCCCGAAGCGTCCCGAGGATGTCAGCGCACCCGCGCACCCGCGCACCGCGCACCGCGCACTACCGCCCCGGATACCCTTTCCACAGCCACTCGAGCGCCCCGGGCAGCGTCTGCCGTTTCACCGCGCCGTCGCAGTGCCCCGCGTTCCGCACGAACAGGAACTGGTACGGATAGCCCTTCGCCGCGAGCACGCGGGCCATGTGCTCGTTCGCCACCACCCAGTCGTGCATCCCGTCACGCATCACGTTCGGGTTGTACAGGTCGCGATCGCCCACGTGCATCCAGATACGCAGCGGCTTTCTCGGCGAGCTCGGGATCAGCCGCTCGTGAAACTCCCACGCGCCATGCGGCGTCTCGGCGCTCGGCGGCCACTGTTGGTTGACGAAGGTGCCCGAGTACGACAGCACGCGGTGGTACCACTCCGGGTGGTTCCACGCCATGATCATCGCCGCCGCCGCGCCCGAGCTGCACCCCATCGTCGCGCGTCCCTCCGGATCGCGGGTGAGGCGCACACCGTACCGCCGCTCGACGAGCGGCAGCACCTCCGTCTCGACGAACTCGGCGTAGCGCCCGCTCATCGTGTCGTACTCGAGCCCGCGCTGGCTTCCCTGCGCGTCGCCGCTGCCGTTGCCGATCGAGATCGCGATCATCGGCGGCACGCGCTTCTCGGCGATCAGGTTGTCGAGCGCGACGAACAGCAGCGAGTCGGGCCCGTCGGCGCCGACGATGAATGGAGCCGCCGTGCCGGCGACGTACTGCCGCGGGACGTAAACGGCCACGCGTCGCGTGTAGGGACGCGGTCGGCTCGTCGTCACGATCAGCCTCGCCGGATCGGTGGGATCCGGCGTGCCGAAAGTGCCCGAGTCGCGCGCCACGCCCGGATAGAGCTTGCTGTCGGCGGAGCTCATCGTGAAGACGTGCACCGCGCCGTGCGGCACGTCGTCGCGCACGATCATCTCGCGCGCGCGCTCGTGCGTCGGACCTATGATGAAGTTGCCGTTCACGTCCGGCGGCGGCAGCGCGCCGTCGGGGAGCTCGATCGCCGTCACGTAGCCCGGCGTGTGCGGATCGCGCGTCGGCGGGGTGGAGCGCGCGGCCGGCGCCGCCGCGGGCGGGGCGGCGGGTAGCCGCGTCGGCGTGGCCGCGCCGCTTTGCGCGACTGCCGAGTGGGCGTTGAGGAGCAGTGCCGCCAACGCTGCCCCGATCGACCGCGGTGTGCTCATGGGCGCTTGCTCTGCGACAGCCGTCGCACGAGCTCGGGGAGGTTCTGGATCACGGTGAGCCGCCCCGTCGGGGCGCGGTGAATCATGACGAACGAATTGCCATCCGGAGAGACGTCGTAGTTCGCGTGCGGCTGCGCCGCATCGTATTCCTCCATGCTGAACAGC
>DATFOL010000057.1:0-9731 GCA_035265545.1 Gemmatimonadaceae bacterium
CAGCTCTCCTGGTTCAGCCGGAACAACAAGCACCGGCTCAAGCTGAGCACGGAGCTGCAGTACGACGGCTACGACCAGGACCAGACGACCAACCAGCTCGGCACCTTCGGCTACAACTCGCTCGCCGACCTGCAGGCGAACCGGCCGGCCTTCTACACCCGGTCGCTCTCCAACCGGATCCAGAGCGCCAGCGCGTTGACCGCCGCCATCGCGCTCGGTGATTCCTGGCGCCGCACGAGCAACCTGCAGATCCAGTACGGCCTGCGGCTGGATGCCAATCACTTCAACTCCATCCCGACATTCAACTCGAACGTCGAGCAGGTCTTCAAGACGCGGAACGACGTGACACCGAACAAGCTCTACGTGAGCCCCCGCATCGGCTTCTCGTGGACGTACGGCACCGCGGCGCAGATCTCCGCGTTCGAGGGCGCGGTGCGGAACCCGCGCGCCGTGGTGCGCGGCGGCATCGGCATCTTCCAGAGCACGCCGAACGCGAATCTGGTCGGTAACGCGATGGACAACACCGGGCTCGCGAGCGCCGTGCAGCAGCTGAGCTGCGTCGGCAGCGCGGTGCCGATCCCCGACTGGGGGGCGTACGCGAGCAACCCCGGTGCGGTGCCCGTCCAGTGCGCCGACGGCTCGCTCGGCTCGGTGTTCGCCAGCAACGTGCCGAACGTGAACCTGTTCGCGAAGGACTTCGAGTCGCCGCGCAGCATTCGCTCGAACCTGAACTGGAGTGGACCGATCCTCGGCAACCGCCTCGCCGCCAACTGGGACATCACCTACTCGGTGAACCTGAACCAGTCGAGCAACTACGACCTCAACTTCCAGCCGTCGCAGGAGTTCGCGCTCCCGGACGAGGACGGGCGACCGGTGTACGTCTTCCCGGCAAGCATCGTCCAAGCAACCGGTGCGATCGCGTCGCGCGACGCGCGCGTCAGCCAGCAGTTCAATCGCGTGACCGAGCTGCGGAGCGATCTGAAGAGCGAGTCCAAGCAGCTGCGCGTCGGCATCTCGCCGCAGACGTTCAGCCAGCGCTACAGCTGGTCGCTCAACTACACGATCGCCGACGTGCGCGAGCAGTATCGCGGCTTCCAGAGCACGATCGGAAACCCGCAGCTCAAGGAGTGGTCGCGGTCGGGCGGCGAGTCGCGCCACCAGATCACCTACAACCTGTTCTACAACTTCTTCGACGCGGTCCGCGTGAACTGGTTCGGCCAGATCCGCAGTGGCTCGCCGTACACGCCGGCCATCGCCGGCGACGTCAACGGCGATGGCTACTCCAACGATCGCGCGTTCATTTACAACCCGGACGAGGCGCCAGATGCGGCGCTCGCCGCCGCGATGCGCTCGCTGCTCGACAACAGCACCGGCTCGGCGAAGGACTGCCTGCTGAGGCAGCTCGGCAACCTCGCCGAGCGCAACTCGTGCATCGGCCCGTGGACGACGAGCGCGAACCTGAACATCTCGTTCAATCCGCTCAAGGTCCGCCTGCCGCAGCGCGCCACGCTGAGCTTCTCCGTCTCCAACCCGCTCGGCGCGGCCGACCTGCTGCTGCACGGCCAGAGCAATCTGCACGGCTGGGGACAGCAGACGTTCGTCGACCCGACGCTGATGTACGTCCGGGGATTCGATGCCGTGAACCAGCGCTTCAAGTACGAGGTCAACCCGCGGTTCGGGAACACCAATCCACAGTTCAACGCGTTCCGCGCCCCCGTGACGTTGACGATGTCGGTGCGCCTCGACGTCGGCCCGTCGCGCGAGCGGCAGCAGCTCACCCAGATGCTCGATCGCGGACGCAAGACCCAGGGACAGAAGGTGCCCGAGCAGCAGCTCCGCGCCCAGTACGGCACGGGCGGGCTCCTCAACCCGATGGCGCAGCTGCTCCGCTCGATGGACACGCTCGGGTTGAGCGGCGCGCAGGCCGACAGCATCGCCAGCATGAACCGGCGCTACACGATCCGGCTCGACAGCATCTGGAGCCCGGTCGCCAAGTACATGGCGAGCCTCCCGCAGCAGTATGATCAGGGCGAGGCGTACGAGCGCTACACCCGCGCGCGCAAGGCGACGGTGGACATGCTCATTGCCGCGGCGCCAACGATCAATCGCCTGCTCACCAGTGACCAGAAGCGAAAGCTTCCGCCGCTGGTCGCCAGCTACCTCGACACGCGCTATCTCGCCGGGATCCGCAGCGGTACGGCAGGCGGTGGAGCAGGTGGTGCCTTCGGGGGGTTCGGCGGCGGCTTCGGAGGAGGTGGTGGTGGCGGCGGCGGCGGGTTTGGTGGACGCGGGCGAGGCGGCTGACCTTCATGCGATACGATAGCGGCACTCTCATCGAGACTCTCATGCGTAGAACCACGCTCGCGCGTCACGGCATCGCACTTCTCTCGCTCTCGGCGATCGTCGCGCCCGCGGCGCGCGCGCAGCAGTCCTCGGAGCGTCCGGCGCCGCGGCCACTCGGTACGGCGATCGCCACGAGCGAGCCGCTGGGTGCGCTCAGCGCCGTGCGCCAGCTCCCCGGCGGGAAACTGCTCGTCAACGACCCCGCGCGGCGTCGCGTGCTGATGCTCGACTCGATGATGAAGGTCATCAAGATCGTCGCCGACACCACGCCCGCGACCCAGAACGCGTATGGCGTGCGCGGCGGCGGCATCCTGCCGTGGCGCGGCGACTCGACGCTCTTCCTCGATCCCGCATCGCTCTCGATGCTCGTGCTCGACCCAGATGGCGAGATCAAGCGCGTGATGGCGGCGCCACGGCCTGATGACGTGTTCTCGCTCGTCGGCGGCGCGCTGGGCTATCCGGGATTCGACGCGAAGGGGCGGCTCGTCTATCGCGCCACAGGGTTGAACTTCAACCGGCGCGGCCCCGGTGGCGGCGGTGGTGGCGGCGGTGCAGGATTCCAGCCGCCCACCTTCCCGGATTCGACGCCCCTCGTGCGGTTCGATCTCGCCACGCGCAAGCTCGACACCGTTGCCTACATCAAGGTGGCCGCGCCCCGCATCGCCTTTCTCGAGAACGAGGGGCGACGCCAGCTCTCGCTCACCGTGAACCCGATGCCCGAAGTGGATGACTGGGCGATCCTCCCCGACGGCAACATCGCGATCCTGCGAAAGGACTATCACGTCGACTACATCGACGCCGATGGTAGAAAGACTTCGTCGCCACGCATCCCGTTCGATTGGCAGCGACTGACCGACTCGGCGAAGAGCGCCGTCATCGACTCCGTCCGCGCCTTGATGGAACGCGGTGGCCCTGGCGCTGGACTGCAGGGGCTGCTCGGCGGCGGCGACGGGGGTGGCATGGGTGCGGGCGCGTTCGGAGGTGGCTTCGGTGGATTCGGTGGCGGGGGCGGCTTCGGCGGTGGTGGTGGGTTTGGTGGCGGCCGGGGGAACCGCGGGGGTGGCGGCGGTGGTGGTGTAGACGGTCCGCCCCCGCCACGTCGAGACGCCGCGACCGGTGGTGCCGCCGCGCCGAGCGGCGGCGCGGGGGGCGCGGCCACGGGCGGCGCCGGCGGTGCTGGTAGCGCAGGCGGAACCGGGACTGGCGCGGGCGCGGGAGCTGGTGGCCGCCAGGGCAGCGGGCGCGGGTTCGGCCCGCAGGTCAACATGGTCTCGCCCAACGAGCTCCCCGACTACCGCCCCGCGTTCGCCAACGGCTCCGTGCGCGCGGACGCCGAGGGCAAGCTGTGGGTACGCGTCATCCCCACGAAGCCGACGACCGGGCCCGAATACGACGTCATCGATCGCACCGGCAAGCTCGTGGACCGCGTGACGTTGCCACGCGGCACCACGATCGCCGGGTTCGGCACGGGCGGGGTCGTCTATCTCGGCGTGCGCGACGCGGCGGGCGTGCACGTCGTTCGGGCCCGGGAGAGGTAGCGGCCGGTCGCACTTCGAGCAGACGCGCGAAACGACGGCGGCTACCATATGGTAGCCGCCGTCCCGTTTTGTCCCGGCGCAGAAAAAGGGACACCTTTTTCGCCGCTCGTGTGTCGAACCATGCACGCCCAGGCAGGACCGCTCGACCCTCACCTCGCCGCATCGTGTCGCCACGACGTCAGGTCGCCTCGCTGATCGCCTTCCTCGTCGCCCTGCTCGCGCTCTCCCCCACCGGGATCGCAGCGCAGCAGCTCGACGTCATCCGCGGCCAGGTCACCAGTCCAGACCAGCAGCCGATCGAGAACGCCAACGTGACGGCGACATCCGTCTCCGGTGGCGTGAACCGTACGGCGCGCACCGATCGGAACGGGCGCTTCACCATCACCTTTCCCGGCGGCGAGGGAGACTACTTCGTCTCCTATACGGCCATCGGCTACGCGCCGCGCCGCTTCGAGGTGCGCCGCACGGCGGACCAGGAGATCCTCGTCGCCGATGCACAACTGCAGCGGATGACGATGCTCGACACCCTGCGCGCCGTGGCCGCGCGCGCGCGCGTGAACCGCAACGACAACACGCCGGATCTGAGCGGCACCGAGCAGTCGATCCAGAACGGCGCCGTGGCGTCCGGGCAGCAGGGTGACATCAACGCCATGGCCGCCACGATTCCCGGCGTCACGCCGATCACCGACGCCAACGGCGATCCCGCAGGCTTCTCCGTGCTCGGGCTCTCGGCCGATCAGAACAATGCGACCCTCAATGGCGCGAGCTTCGGCGCATCGAACATCCCACGCGACGCACAGGTGTCGACGTCGCTGGTCACGACGCCATACGACGTGAGCCGCGGCGGGTTCAGCGGCGCGCAGTTCATGCTGCGGTCGGGGAGCGGCTCGAACTTCATTCGCCGCACGAACAGCCTGAACTTCGACGCGCCGCCGCTGCAGTGGACCGATCGCGCCGCGCGCGCGCTCGGCCAGCAGTACACGAACGTCTCGCTCGGCGGGCTGCTCGCCGGCCCGATCGTGTTCGACAAGGCGTTCTATAATGTGTCGTACCAGCTCGGCCGCCGAGCGAACGATCTGCGCACGCTGCTCAACACTGACGCCGCCGGCTTGCAGGCATCCGGCGTGTCCGCCGATTCGGTGTCGCGACTGCTCGCGATCGCCGCAGCGCAGAAGATCCCGACATCGGCCGGCAACGGGCTCGCGAGCAATCGGCTGAGCGACCAGGGCTCGCTGTTCGGGAGCTTCGACTACACGCCGCCAGGTTCCACCACAGGCACCACGCTCAACCTCACCCTGAACGGCAACTGGAATCGGCAGACGCCCGCGGGGAATCTCTCCACCGAGCTCCCGGCGCACGGCGCCGACCGTGTCGGCTGGAACCTCGGCGCGCAGGGAAGGCACACGTCGTACGTGAAGAACATTCTGCTCAGTGAGACGACGCTGAGCCTCAGCGGCAGCCGCGGCTACGGCACGCCGTATCTCCAGATGCCCAACGGCAGCGTGCTGGTGAACTCCACCTTCACCGACGGTACGAGCGGCGTGCGCACGCTCGGCTTCGGCGGCAACGGGTTCATGAACACGAGCAGCAGCACCCTCAACGCCGAGGCGATCAACCAGCTCTCCTGGTTCAGCCGCAACAACAAGCACCGGCTCAAGCTGAGCAGCGAGCTCCGGCGCGAGAGCTACGACCAGGACCAGACCACGAACGCGCTCGGCACCTTCGCCTACAACTCGCTCGCCGATCTCGCGGCGAACCGGCCGGCGTCGTACAGCCGCGCGCTGCAGCCTCGGGTGCAGAGCGCCAGCCAGCTCGTGGGCGCGGTCTCGCTCGGCGACTCGTATCGGCGCACCAACGATCTCCAGATCCAGTACGGCGTGCGCCTCGACGGCAATCGCTTCTCCGCGACGCCGACCTTCAACCCGGATCTCGAGCGCCTCTTCGGCGAGCGCAACGACCGCACGCCCAACCGCGTGTACGTGAGCCCGCGGGTCGGCTTCTCGTGGAACTACGGCACCGCGCCGCAGATCGCCGGCTTCGACGGCGCCGTGCGCGGCCCACGGGCCGTGGTGCGCGGCGGCATCGGCGTCTTCCAGAGCACTCCGAACGCCAACTCGATCGGTAACGCGATGGACAACACCGGGCTCGCGAGCGCCGTGCAGCAGCTGAGCTGCGTCGGCACCGCGGTGCCGATCCCCGACTGGTCGGCCTACGCGCAGAACCCCGCGTCGATCCCGTCCCAGTGCGCCGACGGCACCAGCGGAGGCGTGTTCGCCAGCACCGCGCCGAACGCCACGCTGTTCGCCGACGATTACGAGGCGCCCCGCAGCGTGCGCTCCAACGTGAACTGGAATGGGCCTGTGCTCGGCAACCGGTTCAACGCGAGCGTCGATCTGACGTACTCGCTGAACCTGAATCAATCGAGCGTGCTCGATCTCAACTTCCAGCCCACCCAGCGCTTTTCGCTTGCCGACGAGGATGCACGGCCAGTGTACGCGCGCGCGAGCAGCATCGTCCCCGCGACCGGCGCGATCGCCGCGCGAGATGGGCGCGTCTCGCCCCTGTTCAACCGCGTGAGCGAGCTGCGGAGCGACTTGAGGAGCGAGAGCAAGCAGCTCCGCGTCGGCCTTTTCCCAGCGTCGTTCACCCAGCGCTTCACCTGGTCGCTCAACTACACGCTCGCCGACGTGCGTGAGCAGTATCGCGGCTTCCAGAGCACGGCCGGCAATCCGCTCGACGTGAACTGGTCGCGCGCCGCCGGCGAGTCGCGTCATCAGATCACCTATACCCTCGGCTACAACTTCTTCGACGCGGTGCGGGTGAACTGGTTCGGCCAGTTTCGGAGCGGCGCGCCGTTCACTCCAGTGATCTCGGGCGACGTCAACGGCGACGGCTGGACCAACGATCGCGCCTTCGTCCTCGACCCGTCGCCGTCGAACGACCCGACGGTCGCCACCGCGATGCGCTCGCTCCTCGAGAGCGGTTCCGGCCCCGCGAAGGACTGCCTCGCCAGACAGCTCGGCACCATCGCCGCGCGCAACTCCTGCCGAGGACCCTGGACGTCGAGCGCGAACCTCAGCATCTCGCTGAATCCGGTGAAGGTGCGCATGCCCCAGCGCGCCACGCTGAGCTTCGCCGTCTCGAACCCCCTCGGCGCCGCCGACCTGCTACTGCATGGTCAGAACAACCTGAAGGGCTGGGGCCAGTTCACCTTCGTCGATCCGACGCTGCTCTACGTGCGCGGCTTCGACTCCACCAAGGGCTACAGGTACGAGGTCAATCCGCGGTTCGGCAGCACCAACCCGCAGTTCAACTCCTTCCGTACACCGGTGACGCTCACGATGCAGCTTCGCGTCGACGTCGGCCCTACGCGCGAGCGGCAGCAGCTCACCCAGCAGCTCGACCGCGGCCGCAGGCGCGCTGGCGACAAGACGCCGGAGTTTCTGCTCAAGGCGATGTACGGAAGCGGTGGCATCATCAACCCGCTGGCGCAGCTGCTCCGCCAGGCCGACACCCTTGGCCTCACGGGACCGCAGGCGGACAGCCTCGCGACTATGAACCGCGCGTACACCGTCGCGCTGGACAGCATCTGGAGCCCCGTCACGAAGTACCTCGCTGATCTGCCGCCGCAGTACGACCCGGGCGAGGCGTACGCGCGCTACACCGAAGCGAGAAAGGCGTCGGTCGATCAGCTCATCCGGCTCGCGCCGACGATCAAGGCACTGCTCACCGACGAGCAGCGGCGAAAGCTGCCGACCCTGATCGCGAGCTACCTCGAGCCGCGCTACCTGGCCGGCATCCGCAGCGGCACAGCAGGCAGCACGGGGGCCGGCGCCTTCGGCGGTGGCTTCATCGGCGGCGGCGGTCCGCAGATCTTCATCGGCGGGGGAGGTGGCGGCGGTGGAGGAGGAGACCGCGTCATCATCCGCAACTGATCGCCTGCTCCGCGTCCTGTCGATCGCACCACTCGGTCACTCCGCACCCACCCTCACGGCATTCACCACGATGCTCACGTTGCCCACTCTCACAGTCACCCGCCGCGCCCGCGTCGCTCTTCTACTCGGTGCCGCGATCGCTTCGTCGGCGGACGCGCAGCAATCGCGTCCTCCGCTGCGTCCACTCGGTCCAGCGCTCGCGACCTCCGACGCCATGGGTGCCGTCGCCGCGGTGCAGTCGCTGCCCGGCGGACGGCTGCTGGTCAACGATCCGGCGAAGCGCCAGGTCGTGCTGCTCGACTCGTCGCTCAAGCGGATCGCCGTCGTCGCCGACACTACGCCCGCAACCAAGAATGCGTACGGCGGGCAGAATGGTGGCCTGCTCCCCTTCCGTGGCGACTCGGCGCTGTTCGTCGACCCGCAGTCGCTCTCGATGCTCGTGATCGATCTGGCGGGAAAAGTCACTCGCATCATGGCGGCGCCGCGGGCGAACGACGTCTTCTTCCTGCTCGGCGGCCCGATGGGCAATCCCGGGTTCGACGCCAAGGGGCGTCTGGTGTACCGCTCGATGGGATTCGGTCCGCGTGGCGGTGCACGCACGCCAGGCCAGCCAATGACGCCTCCCGTCCTCCCCGACAGCGTGCCGATCGTCCGCTACGATCTCACCGCGCGCAAGCTCGACACCGCGGCGTTCGTGAAAGTCTACGCGCCCAAGTTCAACGTCGTGGAGATAGAGGGCGGCGGGAGGCGGATGTCGACGTTCATCAACCCGATGCCCGAAGTGGACGACTGGGCCATCCTCCCCGATGGCACGATCGCCATCGTGCGCAAGGACTACCACGTCGACTTCGTCGACGCCGATGGGAAGCGGACTTCGGCGCCGAAGATCCCATTCGAGTGGCAGCGCCTCACCGATTCGATGAAGGTCGCGATCATCGACTCGTCCAGGAAGGCGTTCGAGCAGATGCGCGCCGGCGGCCCCGGACCGGGCGGCGGCAACCAGATGATGATCGCCGTCGGCCCCGGCGGTCCGCCGCCCGGCGGCGCACCGGGTGGTGGCGCACCGATGATCATGATCCGCGAGCGCGGGGGCGAGAATGCACCGCCCCCGCGCGGTGGTGGCGCGGGCGCCGCGGAGCGCCCGAGCGGTCCGCCGCCGCTCGCCTTCGTGGCGCCGAGCGAGCTGCCCGACTATCGGCCCGCCTTCTCCAACGGCTCCGTGCGCGCTGACGCGGAGGGAAAGCTCTGGGTGCGCATCATGTCGCCCAAGCCTGCGTCGGGACCCGAGTACGACGTGATCGATCGGACGGGGAAGCTCGTCGATCGCGTGGTGCTGCCGGCGGCGACGACGATCGCCGGCTTCGGTGCGGGCGGTGTCGTCTATCTAGGCGTGCGCGACGCGGCGGGGGTGCACGTCGTGCGCGCGCGAGAGAAATGACTGCCGGCCCGGCCGCGGACCCTCAGTAGCAGAGGTCCGTTCGCGGCGGGCGCGTCGACGGTGTGATCGGTCTGCTGATCCGCCGTGATCGCGACTCACTCCCCTCTTCGGCGATGAGCCGGATGCGAGCACGCGTCGACGGGACGCGATTCGATGTCGGCTCTCTCCGTCGCGCGTAGTGCTGACAACCGTGCCGAAGGTGCTGAGGCTGCGCACGCGAGGCTCCGGGCCGTTGGCGGCATCAACTAACCGCCAACTAACTCAGCGGGCTTAACATGGCCGCCCCATGCGATGTGACCTAGATCACCACTCGTGATCAGGTGTTTACAGCCTGCCGTGAGCGCGGCCGACCCGCGAGCGCGCATGCGTTGTCTTCGTCCTCTGGAGGTGTCCAGGTCGACCGTCGGAGCGAAGCCAACTCGAGCAGCATCCGAGCCCAAGCGGCTCGCTGAGTGAGAAGGCCGGAATGCACGCTCG
>DATFOL010000058.1:0-4981 GCA_035265545.1 Gemmatimonadaceae bacterium
CAGCCGCTCACCGTCACTGCCGCGGGCGTCGTGCAGGCGGGGGCTCCGGCGACCGTCACCGCGCCCGACCCGAAGCCAGACATGCACCTCGAGCTCAAGGAGTACGGCTTCTCCTTCTCCAAGCCGATCACCGCCGGGAAGCACACCATCCACGTGATGAACCAGGGCGCCCAGGACCACGAGGTCGTGCTCGTGAAGCTCGCCCCCGGCAAGCACGTCGCCGACTTCACTGACTGGGCGATGAATGGCATGAAGGGTCCACCCCCCGCCGAGCCGATGGACGGCATGGCCGCGATGGCCACCGGCCGCACCGCGATCTTCAGCAACGACTTCACCCCGGGGATGTACGCCGCCGTCTGCTTCGTCACCGACGAAGTGGATCACAAGCTGCACACGGCCCACGGGATGTCGGTGGAGTTCGAGGTGAAGTAGAGGCGCGGACGGCGCGCGGTGCCGCTGTTCGTCAGTGCTTCGGTTTCTCAGTAAACGGCCGACCTCGGGACGCAGGAGCTTCCCGAGGTCGGCCGTTTACTGAAGCACCGATGACCGACTAACCAATCATGGCACTGCCGGCGGCTTCTTCCCCCGGTACGCCACGTCCCGTATCACCAGCACCTGCATCCCACCCGATTCCCGCCGCGCTCCGTACGGGCCGCCCGGCGAGCGCGTGATCCACGTCGCCACCGTGGAGTCGGGCATCGCGATGTACGGCGTCGGCGTCGAGAAGATCGTGTAGCCCTCGAACCGCTGCGGCCCGTCGAGGCCGCGGAGATTCGTGAGACGGAAATCGACGCGCGCGAGCACGCTGCGCGCCGAGTCCAGCCACGCGGAGCCTTCCCATTCGGGGTCGCGCACGCCGAGTGCGGGGCGGAAGTCGAGCCGGATCAGCCGACGGCCCTCACGCGATTGGACGCCGCGCGCCTCGAAGCAGTGACGGCTCCAGAATGCCGAGTCGGCGAGCGCCGAGACGAAGAGCAGCGGAACGAAGTAGTCGGAATCGCCGCGGCGCTGCAGCACGCTGTCCGGCGAGTACCGGTCGCCCCACTGATTCGACGCCCTCGTCTCGACTTCGGACTTCTTCGACGCAAGCCGCCCCGGACCGCCTCCGCCGAGCACCGTGCGGGTCTCCACGGCGATGTCGAACGGGTACGCGCGGCGGAAGTTCTCGAATTGATCGGCGCCGAGCCTCAGCAGCTCCATCGACGACTCGGTGAGCGCGACACGCGACGCGTCGCCCGGGTCCCGGCAGCGCCGCTCGGCGCGCACCACCACCTGCGGCAGCGCCCATCCCGCGCGCACCATCGCGACGACCGCCGTGTCTTCCGTCGCGGTCGGCGAGGTGCCGCGGTGGAAGGCGCGTTCGACGTAGCGGAAGCCGAGCTGGCGCACGCGCACCCGGAGCTCGCCGTCGTCCGGCCAGGGCATGCGCACCTCGCCCTTCACGTCGGTCAGCGCGCGCCGCGCGCCCGCTGTCACCTCGGCGTTCGGCAGCGGAGCGCGCGATACCGAGTCGACGATGCGGAGGAGAAGGATCGTCGGCGCGTGCGCGGGGCCCGGGCGAGGACTGGAGGCCGTCGCTGCGACGAGCGCGAGGAGGAGGAGCGCGATTCGCACGCCGAGATAATAGGAAGCGTCGGCGACGGAGGCGAACCGGACCCTCTACTCGCACCTCACTTCTCGCCGCCTGGTCCCTGCCTTATCGCCACGTTGATGTGATTCCAGAAGTTCGTCATCCCCACCTGCGTCAGGACCGCCGCCAGGCTCGGCTCGTCGAGGTGACTCGCGGCCTCCTTCCACACCGCGTCGGGCACCGGCTCGGTCCGGTCGCTGAGGCGAGTCGCCGCCTCCGTGAGCGAGAGCGCCGCGCGCTCCGCGTCGGTGAACCACGGCGTGTCACGCCATGCCGCCACGGCGGAGATGCGCTGCTCGGTGTCACCGGCTTCGCGCAGCTCGCGTGACGCCATGTCGACGCAGTAGCTGCACCCGTTGATCTGACTGGCGCGCAGGTGGATGAGCGAGCGCGTCTTCTCCGGCAGGCCCGACTGCTTCACCGCCTCACCGAGCGCGACGGCGGCGTGCATGGCGTTGGGGACGAGCATCAGCGGGTGTCGCATGCGAGCTTCCATGTAGCCTCCTCGAGTGGCCGATTCGATGGCGATGCGCGCGGCCGACCTGCTCGGCAGTCACATCGTGGCGAATGCGGACGTCAATGGATTGACGCCGCCCGAACGGCGGATGTGACCGACCACGCGGAGACCACTCGCACGCAATGACGAGGGAGAGCAGCACGTGAGCGAAGACGGAGTGACGCGCTTCGAGTCCATGCGGCCGATGCTTCGAGCGGTGGCTTTTCGCATGCTCGGCTCCGGCAGCGAGGCCGACGATGCCGTGCACGAGGCGTGGCTGCGTTTCACCCGCGCCGATACGCGCGATGTCGAGAACCTCGAGGGACGGCTCACCACCACCGTGGCTCGAGTGTGCCTGGACATGCTGCGCGCGCGCAGCCGCGCGATCCGCCGCGAGCAGCCGCTCGACGAGTCGCACGCTGCAGGCGACGATGCAGCGCAGCGCGCCACGAACCAGGCCCATGCGACGAACCTCGAGCACGACATGCAGGTAGCTGACGCCGTGGGTCTCGCGCTCCTGGTGGTGCTCGATCGGCTGGCGCCGATCGACGGCGCGGTGGGTGTCGTCGTCGCTCCAGCCGGCCGGCTCGTCACCGTGCTCCGCATGATGGTGCGCGACGGCAAGGTCGCCGTCATCGACGTCGTCACCGATCCAGCACGCCTAGACCGGCTCGAGCTCGCGGTGCTCGACGAGTCCTCTTGAGCGACAGCACTCAACCCGATCGCACGATGCCCACGCTGCTCAAGCCACTGCTCATCGCCCTGCGCGCGACCGCCGTCGTCGCGTTGCTGCTCGGCATTCTCGTCTGGACCGGTCGACCGCTGCCCTGGCGCAGCGTGCACATGGGCGTCGGCCTGCTGCTCGGCGTGCTGCTCCTCGCGCTCAGCGTCGTCGTGGTGCGTGCGACCGGCCGAGCGAGCGCGGTCGTCATCGCGCTGGTGTGGACCGTCCTCCTGGTGGCGTACGGCATCGGCCACGCGTCGCTCTGGCCCGGCAGCATGCACTGGATCGCGCAGGTGCTGCACCTGCTCGTCGGGCTGGCGACGCTCGGCATTGCCGAACGCCTCGCGGCTCGTACCCGGCGCGCGACGGCGTGAGCGCTCGCGCTCTCGCGCACCCGCGCTACGGCCAGCCGATGTTCGCGATCACGATCCGGTAGCCGTCCGGATCCTCGAACGTGAGGCCGCAGCGATCCCAGTACGGGTTGCGCGCCTTCACGGGGTGCGCTCCGGTGTTGCGAATCCGGCGGATCGCTCGCTCCCACTCGGCGCGATCCGGGAGATAGACGACCAGCAGATCCTCCACCGTCGGCCTCGGCGTGATGGCGCGCTCCGCCTGGTGCGTGAGCTCCAGATGATAGGGCCAGCCGGCGCGACCGAGGACCACGCCGTCGAATCCCTCGTGATCCGTGAATTTTTCGAGCACCTCGAGGCCGAGCGCTCGCGTGTAGAAGCCTGCTGTCGCCAGCAGGCTGCGTGTCGGGTGCGCGACGCGCAGTACGGGCGGGCGCGACTCGGGGAAGCTGTTCGCGGCGGAGGCGGTCATCGCGCTACGCGTGGTATCGCATGATGACCCGCCGCGCCGGATCGAGTCCGCGCCGAGCCTCGTCGTCAACCACGGAGCGCAGCGCGGAGCTCACCCGTTCTGGCGCCACCGGCTGGAAGCCGAGGCGCGCGTAGAACGACATGTTCCACGGCAGGTCGCGGAACGTCGTGAGGGTGACCGCGCCGTAGCCGTGCGACGTCGCCCACGCGCACACGGTCTGCACGAGTCGCCGCCCCAGCCCACGCCGCCCGTGGTCGGGATGGACGTCGACCTCCTCGAGATGTGCGACTCCGGCTTCATGCAGGACGACGTGCGCGAACCCGACCGGCGAGTCACCAGCGAGTCCCACCCAGAGGCGTCCCCCGCGCCGCGCCTTGCGCAGCTCGAACTGGCTCGTCGTCTCGCCGATCATGGATGACGGCACCAGACCCGCGAGCAGCCGCGACGACGCCAGCTCGATCGCGGGGATGAGCGGAAGATCGTGCGGGCGCGCCAGCATGACGTGGTACGCGGGCGCGAGCCGTGCGACGCGCGAGTCGTCCGCCGTCATGGCGTTGGTGGTCCGTTGCACGGAGGTATCGCGTCGGCGAAGTGGGATGGTGAAGCGCATGGTGCCCGCTTCATGAGACAGGGCCGATCGACGGGATATTCCCGCGCACTGTGGCGGCGGGATGATGTTCGAGGGGGGAGTTGGGGAGGGGGAGGGGAGTTGGTGGGTTGGTGGGTTGGTGGGGTGGTGGGTTCGTGGGTTCGTGGGTTCGTGGGTGGGTGGGTTCGCGCATTGAGTACAGATCCCTCGACTCCGCGCTGCGCGCTCCGCTCGGGATGACAGACGGCGCGTGCGCCGCGGGCCCCCTGTCATCCCGAGCGTGCGCAGCGACCCCTGTCATCCCGAGCGAGCGCCGAGCGCGCTGTCATCCCGAGCGAGCGCAGCGAGTCGAGGGATCTGCACCTTCACGTCCGGAGGCAGAAGCGTCCCGAGGCCGTCAACTCACCAACCCACGATCGAACCAACCAACTCACCGCTTCACTGCCACCCGCCACACCGCGTTCCCCACGTCATCGGCGACGAGCAGCGCGCCACGCCCGTCGATCGCCACGCCGACCGGCCGTCCCATCGCGTCGCCGTTCCCGCGCACGAAGCCCGTCAGCACGTCGACCGGAGCGCCCGCCGGACGGCCGGCAGTGAACGGCACGAAGATCACCTTGTAGCCGCTCCTCGGCTTCCGGTTCCACGAGCCGTGCTGGCCGACGAACATCCCGCGTCGGAATCGCGGCGGGAGGGCCGTCGCCGAGTCGGGCGACCACG
>DATFOL010000059.1:0-6050 GCA_035265545.1 Gemmatimonadaceae bacterium
GAAGGGGACCGAGGGCGACACGGCGATCCGCGCCTCCGATCTGCGCCGGATCAAGGAGCGGCCCGAGGAGTTCGGGATGATGACCTACGACCCGGCGTTCATGAACACCGCGTCGTGCAAGAGCGCCATCACCTTCATCGATGGCGACAAGGGCATCCTTCGCTATCGCGGCTACCCGATCGAGCAGCTCGCCGAGAGCGCCAGCTTCCTCGAGGTGGCCTGGCTGCTCCGGAACGGCGAGCTCCCGCTTCAGTCCGAGTACGACGACTGGGTGCACCAGGTCACGTACCACACGTACGTCCACGAGAACATCAAGACCTTCCTTCAGGGCTTCCGCTACGACGCGCATCCGATGTCGATGCTGTGCAGCGCGGTCGCGGCCCTGTCGAGCTTCTATCCGAAGGCCAAGAACATTCAGGATCCGGCCGAGCGCCACATCAGCATCGTGCGCCTGCTCGCCAAGGTGCCGACGATCGCCGCGTTCTGCTTCCGTCACGTGAAAGGGCTGCCCTTCATCTATCCGGACAACGAGCTGGGCTACGTCGAGAACTTCCTCTCGATGGTCGCGCGGATGTCCGAGTCGAAGTACGAGGCCAACCCCGTGTTCGTGAAGGCGCTCGAGGTGCTGTTCATCCTCCACGCCGACCACGAGCAGAACTGCTCCACGAGCGCCGTCCGCGCGGTCGGCAGCTCGCAGGTGGACCCGTTCTCGGCGATCGCCGCGGGGATCGCCGCGCTCTACGGCCCGCTCCACGGCGGCGCCAACGAGCAGGTGCTCCACATGATCACCCAGATCGGCCACAAGAAGAACATCCCGGCCTTCATCGAAGGGGTGAAAGGCGGGAAGGGGCAGAAGCTGATGGGCTTCGGTCACCGCGTGTACAAGAGCTACGATCCGCGCGCGCGCATCGTGAAGAAGCTCGCCGACGACGTCTTCGCGCAGATCGGCGTCGACAAGGATCTGGAGATCGCCCTCGAGCTCGAGCGCATCGCGCTGTCGGACGACTACTTCATCTCGCGGAAACTCTATCCCAACGTCGACTTCTACACGGGGCTGATCTACCGCTCGATGGCGTTCCCGACGGAGTTCTTCACCGTGCTGTTCGCCGTCGCGCGCACCGCTGGCTGGCTCGCGCAGTGGGAGGAGATGCTCACCGATCCCGAGCAGAAGATCGCGCGCCCGCGGCAGATCTACACCGGATACGGCGAGCGCCCGTACGATTCGCAGCTCGACTACGGGCACAAGCTGGCGAAGAAGGATGCCGTGAGACGGTAAGGCGGTGAGCTGGTCGGTTGGATAGCTAGTTAGTTGGTCGGTTGATTGGTGAGTTGACTATGAATGGCCACGAACCGGCGTGGAGATCCCTCAGTGGAGTCTCCACGCCGGTTCGTGGCCATTGTCGTTCAATTCACTTACAAACCGCCGAACGAGCCCACGATCCAACTCACCAACTCACGCCTTCCCACTCGCACAGACTCTCCTTACCGGACACTCTCCGCATCGCGCGACGCGGGCCGTGCACACGAGGGCGCCGAGCTCCATGAGTGCCTGATTGTGCGTCCAGGTGATCGTGCCGGTGCGCGGTAGCAGCTCGCGGGCGATGCGCCAGACCTCCTTCTGGCCGCGCCCCGATTTGAGATCGGCCTCCGGCGCGAACACGCGCTTGATCACCCGCGCGACGTTCGTGTCCACCAGCTCGGCGCGCCGTTCGTAGGCGAACGAGCTCACCGCGCCGGCGGTGTATGCCCCGATCCCCGGCAGCGACCGTAGCTCGGCGACGTCGGCGGGGAGCATCGCCGCCGCGTCGCGGCCGCGATCGGTGACGTGACGAGCCAGCGCGTGGAGATTCCGCGCCCGCGCGTAGTAGCCGAGTCCTGCCCACGCTTCCATCACCCGCTTCGGTCGTGCGCGCGCCACGTCGTGCAGGGTCGGGAAGGTCTCGAGGAACTCGCCATACCGCGTGACGACCCGCGACACCTGCGTCTGCTGCAACATCAGCTCGGAAACGAGGATCCGATACGGATCTCGCGTCCTGCGCCAGGGCAGGTCGCGCCCGTTCGCCCGGAACCATCGGCGGAGCAGCCGGCCGAACCGCCGCGCCACGGTGGGGTCGAGCGCGACACCATAGGAATTACGCCGCATCAATCCTCACGTACGCACCCGCGCACCCGCGCACCCGCGCACCCGCGCACCCGCGCACCCGCGAGTTACCGCGCAACCCACGTCGGCGCCGTCGTGAACAAGCCGTCCACGAACCCGATGCGGTGCACGAGCAGCAGCCCGAACCCGATGCTCGCCATCCCCGAGGCGATGCGCAGCGTGCGGTTCATCCCCGCGAACCGCCGCACGGCGAGCAGCGACGGCGCCGCGATCGACGCCGTCACGAGCATCATCCCGGCGATCGTCCCGACGCCGAACACGCCGAGGTAGCCGACCGCCCACCATGGATTGGGGATCAGTGCCACCTGTGGCAGCGTCGCCACCGCGGCCGAACCGGCCAGCCCGTGGACGAAGCCGATGGTCATCGGTCGGGCGGTGCTCTCCGACACTCGCCGATCGTCGCCGGCCAGTGTGAGAAGTCCGAGGACGATCAGCATCACGGCGACCGCCAGCTCGAGCGAGAGGCCGAGCCGCGGCGGGATCTGGGTGAGCTGGAGCTTGAGCGCCACGATCGCGCCGCCGGCGAGGAGGATCGTGGTGGTGTGGCCGATCCCCCAGAGCATCCCCGTGCGCGCCGCGCGGCCGAGCGAGCGCTGATGCGTCACGATCGTCGTCACGGCCACCACGTGATCGGGATCGGTGGCGTGCCGCATCCCGAGCATGAACCCGAGCGCCAACACCGAGAGCAGCGCCGTCAACATGTCGCGCTCCCGTTCACCCGAGCCGCCCCATCGCCACGCGGCCGAGCGCGAGTCCCGCGCCGACGCCAGCCAGTCCCGCGGCGACGCTTCCCATCACGTTTGCCGATGCCACCAGCCAGCCTCGCGTCTCCAGCAGCGCGACGGTGTCGAGGCTGAACGTCGAGAAGGTGGTGTAGCCGCCGCAGAACCCGACACCGAGCAGTAGCCAGGCGAGATCGGCGCGGCCCGCATTCCCGGGCCGCGCGAGTGCGGCGCCGAGGAGGCCGAGCACGAACGAGCCGCTGGCGTTCACCACCAGCGTGCCGAGCGGGAACACCGCGGGCGGCGCGCCGCCGGCCAGCCGCTGCACCCAGCTTCCGATCGACCAGCGCGCGACGCCCCCGGCAGCGCTGCCGAGGGCGACGAGGAGAACGTTCACGACACCGGCTCCGTCACCATGACGGGCGTCAATCTAACGCACCCGCGCACCCGCGCACCCGCGCACCCGCGCACCGGCGCACCCGCGCCCTCAGCTGACCGTGCGCGTCTTCCGCTTCAGGAAGTCCATCAGGATGAACTGCCCGAGTGTCATCGTCGTGGTGAAGTACGCCTTGCCGCGACTGATCTCGCTCACGCGCTTCACGAAGTCCACGAGCGCACGGTCGCGTGCGAGCATGAAGGTGTTGATCATGATCCCGGACTTCCGGCACGATGCCACTTCCTGAAGCGTCTTCTCGATCACGGTGAGATCGAGCCCGAACGAGTTCTTGTAGATCTGCCCGTTCGGCATCGTCAGCGCGCTGGGCTTGCCGTCGGTGATCATGATGATCTGACGCATGTCCTTCTTCTGCGCCAGCAGCAGCCTCCGCGCGAGCTTCAGCCCTTCCGCCGTGTTCGTGTGGTACGGCCCTACCTGCGCCCCCGCCAACGTGGCGAGTGGGATCTCCTCGGCGCTGTCATGGAAGAGGATGACCTTGAGCGAGTCGCCGGGGAACTGCGTGCGGATCAGGTGCGTCAGCGCCAGCGCGACCTTCTTCGCCGGCGTGAAGCGGTCCTCGCCGTACAGGATCATCGAGTGCGAGCAGTCGAGCATCAGCACCGTCGCGCAGCTCGAGCGATACTCGGCCTGGCGCACCATCAGGTCGCTGTATTCCAGGTCCATCGGGACGGTGATGTCCCCAGTGCGCATCATCGAGTTCTTAAGCGTCTCGTTGACGTCGATGTTGAGCACGTCGCCGAACTCGTACTGCTTGCTCCAGCCGTCGGCCTCGATCCCGGTGGCGAGGTACGGGGTGTCGTGGCTCCCGAAGCTCGACTTGCCGAGCGAGCCGAGGAGGCTGCGCAGCGTCTTGTAGCCGAGGAAGTCGATCCCTTTCTCGGTGAGGTTGAAGTTCACGTCGCGCGCCGCGGCCTGCGCGAGCGAGCCCTTGCCCTCGACCGGCTGATGGGAGCCCGGCATCTGTGGCGGCGCGTCGAGATTGAGGTAGCCCTCGTCGATCAGACGCTGCACCAGGTCGTCGAGCAGCTTCGCGAGCTTCCCCTGCGCCTCCTCGTCACCGTCGCCCCGGAGCGCCTCGAGCATCTCGGGTGTGAACTGGCCGCTCTCCATCAACGCATCGAGGATCGCCTGTCGGAGCGCGTCGAGCGATCGGTCGCCCGGCTCCTCGAAGCCCATACCGTAGTACGAGTTGCCCTGCTGGCCGGCGAAGCCGGACTGGAGCAGGAAGTCGGCGAGCTTGTCGAGCAGCGACTGGAGATCGACCGCATCGGCCATCTCCGGCGAGAACTTGCTGTACGTGTGAAAGCGCATGGACGACCTCCTCCTTATGAATACCGCCGGGCGCGTCCAAGTGCCATCGGTCTCCGGCCTATATTGCGATCGTGAGCGTCCCTCTCCCACCCACGATCAATCCGTTCCGCGTCGTCCTCCGGCACCGCAACTTCCGGCTCTTCCTGATCGGACAGACGCTGTCGCTGATCGGCACGTGGATGCAGACAATGGCGGTGGGCTGGCTCGCGCTCGAGCTCACCAACAGCGCGTTTCTCGTCGGGCTCGTCGCAACGGCTTCCGCGATTCCCATCCTGCTGTTCACGATGCCGGCTGGCGCGATCGTCGATCGATCGGACAAGCTGCGCATCGTGCGGATCGCGCAGGCGGCGTTTCTGGTCGAAACGTCGACACTGTGGATGATGACAGTCACCCACCGGATGACGATCGAGTGGCTGCTCGCGCTGGCGTTCATTAACGGACTCATCGCCTCGATCGAGATCCCGGCCCGGCAGGCGATGATGATCGACCTGGTCGGACGCGATGACCTTCCGGACGCGATCGCGCTCAACTCGAGTGGGTTCAACCTGGCCCGCGTGGTCGGCCCCGGGCTCGCTGCGGCCGTGATCGCGCGACTCGGGATCGCGTGGTGCTTCTTTCTGAACGCCGCGAGCTTCGTCGCGGTGCTGGTGGGACTGTTCATGATGCAGCTTCCGCCTTTCATGCCGATGCGCCACCGCACGGGTCCCTGGCAGGGAGTGGTGCAGGTGATGCGGTACATGCGCGACACCCGTGACGTGCGCGCGCTCATGCTCATGGTCACGGTGTACTCGATCCTCGGTGCTCCCGTGCTCGCGCTGATGCCCGTGGTCGCGCGCGAGATGTTCGGTCTCGGCGCTGGCGGGTACGGCTTGCTGCTGTCGTTCCTCGGCGTCGGCGGCCTCACAGGCGCGCTGGGGCTCGCCGCGGTGGGCGACCGCATCGCGCGCACGCGGCTTCTCACGGTCGCCTCGATGCTCTGGCCAGCACTGTTGATGGTCTTCTCGCTCACCCGCGTGCCATGGGTTGGCTATGCGCTGCTGCTCGCCATCGGCTGTGTGATGATCCTCAACGGCGCGATCTCCAACGGTCTGTTGCAGGGCATCGTCCCCGACGCGCTGCGCGGCCGGATCATGGCCGCGTACGGGCTCGTCGTCGTCGGTGTGTCCCAGGTCGTCGGCGCTTTCACGGGCGGCGCGATCGCGCACAGCTTCGGCGTGGCGGCGACCATCTTCGCAACCGCCCTGCTCATGGCGGCGTACGGTGCGTGGGCGTTCCTGCGCCGCCCGGAACTCCGCGAGTTACGCCCTCGTACGGTGTGACATGTACAGCACCTGCCTCTTTTGCAGCAGCGATCTCGGCCGGAACGAGGCGGTGGAGCACTTCCCCGTCGGGCGACGGC
>DATFOL010000060.1:0-5187 GCA_035265545.1 Gemmatimonadaceae bacterium
GACGCGTATTCGCCATCAGGCGTTGGGGTGCACGTCGGCGTGCTTGTCGGCGAGCCGGTGCACGCGTGCCGTCTCGCGCTTGGACTGCGTCCTCGGACGGCGCGGCGTCGCGTCGATTGACCCGTCGATGATTCGCTCGATCAGCTCCGACACCCCTGCCCCGTGCGTCTTCGACAGCACGATGTCCGCATGCTCCTTGAGCGACGGCAGCGCGTTCGCCACGGCGGCACCGACGCCGCAGAGCTGGAGCAGCGCGTGGTCGTTCTCGGCGTCGCCCACGCCCGCGACGTTCGCGGGGTGCATCTTCAACTCGTCGAGCGCGCAGGTGAGACCGCTCGCCTTGTTCACCCCGGACGGGAGCACCATCACGGCGCCCTTGTTGAAGATCACCTGCCGCTCGAGGCCGAGATCGCGAATCGTCTGCAGCACGGTCGTCTCGTGCGGCTCGTACGTCGCGACGATCACGCGCCCGACCGACAGCGGCTTGACGCCCCGCTCCTTGAGCGCACGCACGAACGACTCCTCGGGCGGATCGCACAGCGGCCGCTCCTTTCCCGTATCCGGCCAGTAGAGGAGCGCGCCGTTCTCCGCCACGACGAGGTGGAAGAGCGCGAGCTCGGGAAAGACCTGCTTGAGCTGCGGCAGCTCGCGGCCGGTCACGAGGATCAGGGTGCCCCCCGCGTCGTGCAGGCGGCGCAGGGCGTGGAGGGTGTCGGGATCGACGGTGCCGTGGGTCGCGATCGTTCCGTCGTAGTCGGTAGCCAGGGTTCGTATCGTCATGTGTCAGGGGACGTCGCCCCACTCCCAGAGTCGGTGGCCGCCGAGGATGCCCGCGGCGCTGTCGATGCGCTTCACGCGCGGTGGCAGCTCGTCCTTCAGCCGCTCGGCGTTGCCGCCGCCGACGTAGAGCCGATCGTAGTTGGTGATCCCACGCAGCTGATCGAACAGCGCGTGCACACGCTCTTCCCACCGCTTGCGGCCGATCTTCTTGCGTGCCGCATCGCCGTACGCGCTGAACGGCTCGTCCTGATCGGGCAGCGTCTGGTAATGCGCAGAGAGCACGCCATCGATGAACAGCGCCGTGCCGAGCCCCGTGCCGAGGGTGATGACCATCTCGACGCCGTCGCCGTCGATCGCCGCGAGGCCGTGCATCGCCGCGTCGTTGGTGACTCGCACGCGCTTGCCGAGGAGCTCGGTCAGCCGTGCGCCGAGCTCGTAGCCTTTGAACGCGCGGCTTCCCGATGCCGGCAGCGAGTAGACGACGTCTCGATGCACGATCCCCGGGATCCCGACGGCGACGCGGTCGTATTGCGGGAGCTGCCGAGCCATGCGCTCGATCATCTCGAGCAGCTCGCCGGGGGTGAAGTGATCCGGGGTCTCCTCGCGCAGCTTCTCGCTCACCATGTCGCCGTCGCCGTCGAGGAGCGCGGCTTTCACGCCGCTCCCGCCAACATCGATGGCGAGAGTGCGCTGGCGGGCTCTGCGGCGTTTGGTCGACATGCCTGCCCCGGACGTGCAAGCCGTGCGCCTCTTTTCGGCGCCGCGCTATACGGTCCGCGACGCCCGCGCGAGCAGGTCGCGCACGATCGCCACCGCCTCGTGCGGATCGCGCGACAGGTTGAGCCGCCAGCCGCCACGCGCGGAGAGCGCGCGCGCCACGGCGGGCCAGCTGGTGGGAAAGCGGTCGAAGCCGGGCGCGAGCTGCTCGTCCAACGCGCGCGTCACGGCCTCCGACGACAGTGGCTCCAGCGCGAGTGGGCCGCCGTCGCGCGAGAGGACGCAAACGGTGGCGTCGCTCGCGACCAGCCGCGCCGCAGTCACACCATCGCGCGCGTCGATGACGGCCTTCCGCTTTCCGTTCAGTGTGTGCAGCCCGGCGTGCGGCACGCCCATGTTCCTGGCGCTGTCAGCGAGCAGGCGCACGCTCGCCGGCCAGCCCCACACGCGCAGCGACGAGGCGAGCTGCACGCGTACGTGATCGTCCCCGAGCAGGTCCAGTCCCGCCGCGTGACACGCGTAGGCGAGCGTGCTCTTCCCCGTCCCACTCGGCGCGGCGAGCAGCAGCGCATGGCCGCGGTGCGCCACGGCGGCCGCGTGCAGCGGATGCCGGTCGTAGCACGACAGCAGCGCGAGCACTACCGCCTCGAGCATCTCGACCCGGAAGCGGACGCGGTCGGCGACGAGCGCACTGCTCGCGCGGACGATCGCGTGGCGCCGAGCGGGATCGCTCACTGCCACGCTCCCCGCACCACGCGCGACGAAGCGCAAATCGCTCGACATGGAGTGCTGAATCGGCGTAACGACGCCCTGGGTGGTTTCGCCCGGCACAGCCGGCTCGACGAAAATGAGGACGTGCACCAGCTCATGGACTGGCACCGCGTCCAGACCATGCGAGCCGAGAGCGCGCCACACGCCGAATGCTTCGTCGACCGCCTCCAGCATGGCGCGATCGTTCGTCGCGAAGCGCGTCGGAATTCCGAGCACGGGCAGCGTGACGGCGTGCGGCAGCGAAAGGTCGATGTCCACGTGCGACAGCTCTGCCGCGGTGTGCTCGCCCGCGCTCATGACGCTGCGACCGCTGCCTGGCCACGGCGTGCGGGTGGCGATACTCTTGGCGCGGCGACACCGCGCGTGCCGCAGGTCGCGCCGCGTCTGCCGTTCCTTCCATGACCGATTCCGCGACGCGCTCGTCCCCGCTCGACGACCCGCCCGACGCACCGCTCGACGAGCTGCGGCGGCGCGAGCACGCGTGGCAATCGACGTATCGTCCCGAAGCGCTGTGGCCCGGACTCGACGCCGTGGTGATCCAGTCCGCGGCGGACGCGATCGGTGATGCCGTCGCCAGTGTGCTCGAACGAGAGCGCGCCCGACTCAACTTCTCCTGCACCGCAGCCGACGGCGAGCGACGCGCGCGTGCGATCGGCGTGGCGGGTCTGCTGACCGGCGTGGGCGCGCTGCTCGGCGCGTGGATCGAGCGCGGGCAGCTCCAGGCCGACCCACTGGTCGCGCGCGTGCTGGCGCGGCACCTCGCGCATGGCCGAGGGCGCGAAGCGCGCATCCGCGCCGCCGTGCTGCCCGTGCTCGGAGAGATGGAGCGCGCCGGGCTCGCCCCGGGAGTGATCAAGGGCTTTCACACCGCACACGTCTACTTTCCCGAGCCTGGCGCGCGTCCGTTCCACGACGTGGACGTCGTCGTGTCGCCGGATGCGATCCCGGAGACCGAGCGGATTCTCCGCGACGCCGGCTTTCTGGCCGACGTACGCGTCGGCAAGGCGAGCTACAAGCGTGAGTGGTTTCCGCCCGACGGGCGCGGCGAGGTCTGGTCGCACGAGCTCTGGCACGCACGCAGCCGATGGAAGCTGGACCTGCACGACGGGCTCAACTTCGCCGCGGTCATTCAGAACGTGTCGGCGCGACAGACGCCGCGATTCACCGATACGATGCGGCTCGACGACGTGACGCTCCGCGTGGCCGATCCCAACGAGGCGCTCGCCATGCACGCGGCGCATGCCGCCACCGAGATCTACTCGCAGCGCCTGATCCGACTGGTGGAGCTGGTCCTCGTGGCGCGACGTGCCGCCTCCCTCGGCACGCTCGATTGGGTGTCCGTGGAGTCCTCGCTCGCCGAGCGAGAGTCGTTGCGGTTCGCCTTTCCGATGCTGACGCTCGCCGAGCAGCTCGCCCCGGGAACGGTCGACGCGGCGCTGCTCGCGCACCTGCGTCACGCCACCACGTCGCGGGCACGCGTCGTGACGAGCGGACTGACACCGACGTCCCCCGTTCTCGACACGCGCTTCTCGATGCGCCACCGACTGATCTGGGTCGTCGGCGTGCGTGCGACGCTGCGGCGGCTGTGGAGAATGGTCGCGCCGCTCGAAGGTGCGGATGCGCATGGGCGGTTGCGCACGTACCGTCACCGGGCGAGGCGCCTGTTGGCGCTCGTCTTCTCGCCCCGATCGCGCCACTCCGACTCCACCCGCGACGGCTGAGCGCAGATCCAGCGCGTCACGCCGGCAGCGCTCTCGATGCTCCCGAGCCTCGCGAGCGGACCGAGTGCGCCGACGAGCGACGGCGCCAGCACGCGCAGCACTCCATCCGCGATCACGGCCGCGACGTCCGCCTCGGTCGCGTCGAGCAGCGGACGGTACAGCACGATGACGTCGGCCCGCGCGCCGACGGCGAGCGATGGTGGCTCGAGTCCGAGACGCTGCGCGGGGGTAACACCAACGGCCTCGCACAGGCGCGTGTGCGAGAGCAGACCGAACGTGCGCGCGACGCGCAGCTCGCGCAGCAGCGACCCGTGGGCGGTGAGCAGGGAGTCGCTGCCGAGCAGGACGTCGATGCCGGGCGCCAGCAGCTCGGCGGGGGCGGTCCGGCCGAACAGGAACTGGTTCGAGCTTGGGCACCACACCACCGCGGCGCCCGAGGAGCGCAGCCGCTGGATCCCTCGCGCGTCCACGCCGACCGCGTGCACGGCCAGCAGCTCGCTTGTGAGGAGGCCGCGCGCGTCGAGGTCGCGCACTTCCTCGGCCGCGGCGACGTTCACGCCTTCCGACAGGTGAATGGCGAAGGGAGCACCGGTCGGCGCGGCCGGCAGCGCTGGCGCGAAGCCGAGTGAGTGCGCCGACTCGACCCGCACGACGCGGAGCGGGAAGTCCTCGTCGAACGCGCTCTCCCAGGCGTCGTGGTGCACGACGGTGGTGACGCCGGCGCGGAGGTTCTTCCATGCGCCACGCAGCAGCGCTTCGCGACGCGGCAGCGCGCGACCACGCGCGATCGACTCGGCACAGCGGTGATGGATGTCCCGCCCCCACTCGTACGCGTCCTCGTACGGCGGATGCCCCAGCCGGCCGTAGTGGTTGCGATGGAGGTGATCGTGCGCGTTCATCAACCCCGGGTGCAGCGTGCCGGCGGGGATGTGCAGGGTGACGTCGAAGCGTCCGCTCGGCGGCACGATCACTCCCGCCTCGATGCCGAGCGCCGCGTCGCGCGTCTCGATCAGCAGGCGCATGTCGGCGTCACCGCTGGCGTACGAAGCGCAGTGCGAGCACGAGGGAGAGCCCGAGCTGGCGCTCGTACGCATCGAGCCGGCCGGCGCGCTCGTAGAACCCGCGCACCTGCGAGCCGACCGCTCCATCGCGCTGCTCCACGAAGGAGAGGCCGGCGCGTGCCGCCGCATCGCGATGG
>DATFOL010000061.1:0-5555 GCA_035265545.1 Gemmatimonadaceae bacterium
TACGCGGTGATCGAGGCTCGCGACGGCATGGAGGCGATCACACGGGCACGGGAGGACCGGCCCGGATTGATCCTGATGAACGTGACGATGCCGGGCACGAGTGGCTGGAACGCCGTGCGCGCCGTGCGCGACCAGCAGGAGACCCGCGACATCCCGGTGATCGTGGTCACGGGACTCGCTGGTACGCGCGACCGCGATGCGTCGTTCGCCGCCGGAAGCGACGCGTATCTGAGCAAGCCGGTGTCGCCACGCCGCCTGCTCGAGGAAGTGCGCCGCTTCCTGGCGCTGTGATCGCCGGACACCTCGGCATCGCCGGCGCTGCGCATGCGGCCCGGCGCGACAGCTCGTTGGGTTGGCTGCTGGTCGCCGCGATGACGCCCGATCTGGTGGACGGGCTGTTCGTGGTCGCGCGGACCTGCAACCCGCATGGACTCTACTCGCACACCCTTCCCGCAGCGGTGCTCACCGCCGCCGTCATGGGAGCGGTCGCATACTTCGCCACCGACCGGCGCTCGACGGGTGCGCTCTGCGTCCTCATGGCGCTGTCGCATCTCCCGCTCGACTACATCACCGGCCGCAAGCTGTTCTGGCCAGGTGGAGAGCTGTTGGGCCTGAGCCTCTACGAAAATCCTGCAGCCGACTTCGTGCTCGAGGCTTCGATGGCCTTGGGCGGCTGGTGGCTCGTGCGCCGGGGACGCGACGCCCCCCGCTGGGCCTCGGCGTGGCTCGCGCTGGGCGCGATGCTCGCACTGCAGGGGGTTATGAACATCGCGGGGAGCCGCGGCGGCATGAAGCCGTCGTCATGCGCATCCGCGAAGCCGTTCGGCGACTAGCGCTCAGCAACCAACCCGAAGCACGGAACGCACGCTCTGGTCGGGGGGCGGCGAAATCCGCATCTTGGAACTCCCCGCCGATCCCCGAGATGCCGATGCGCTCCGACGACGATCCGCTGGCGGACTTCGAGCTGCCGCCAGACGTGATGAGCTCCACCTTCGAGCACGCGATCAGCGATGCCGCGGCGATCGCGCACGAGCGCGGCCATGCCGTCGCTTCCGCGCTGCAGCGGAAGCTCAAAGGCAGCCTCGTCGACTACAGCTTCTCCGGCATCGTCACGGCGCATCTCCGCTCCGGGGCCGTCGCGCACTGCGGAGGTCCCTCCGCGGGCTGGCGTCTCACGATCGAGCGCCCGGGGGGCGAGACGCAGGCAGTGGACGTCGACCTCGCGCCCTCGGAGACGGACACGAAGCTGATCGCCGAGCGGTTCGCGAAAGTACTCAAGAAGTGGTGAGCGGAAGCGGGTCGGTTGGTGGGTGGGTTGAGTGCAGATCCCTCGCATCGCTGCGCGCGCTCGGGATGACACCGGTCGCAGCGCTCGCCGTCATCCCGAGCGCAGTCGAGGGATCTGCACGGCTGCTTCGTGGCCAAAGCCGTTCAACTCACCAATCAACCGACCAACCAACTAGCTATCCAACTCACCAACTCACCGTTCTCCTCACGCCGGTCGCCGATAAATGACGGACAGCCGCGCCGTCGCCCGACGCTCCTCCTCGTCGCGCTGGCCAAGGAACTCGCCGATGGCCGCGAGCGACTGGATGTGATCGCAGAAGATCTTGAACGATGCGAGCAGCGGCACGGCGAGGAACGCACCCGGCACGCCCCAGATCCAGAAGAAGAACGCGAGTCCGACGAAGATCGCGACCGGATTGAGCGTGAGCCGGTGCCCCAGCAGCATGGGCGTCACCAGATTCGCCTGCAGAAGGTTGATGGCCAGGAAGCTGCCGGGCACGAGCAGTGCGCGCGGTACCTCATCATATGTGGTCAGGCCGGCCACGGTGAACACGATGACCGCGGCCAGAGCGCCGAGGTACGGCACGAACTCGAACAGAGTGACGAGCGCGCCCCAGAGCAGCACGTTCGGCATGCCGAGCAGCCAGAGCACGCCGGCAACGACCGCGCCTTCGACGATGTTGATGAGAAACGCGGTCGAGAGATAGGCCGACACGGCGGCCTCGGTGGCGCGCGCGATCTCCACCGCCTTGACCTTGTCGCTGAAGTGCGGGAGCACCTTGATCAGCTTCTGCAGGAAGAGGTCGCCGCCGGCGAGCAGGAAGTAGAGCAGGATGAAGATCTCGAGCAGCCCCGCCGCGATGCGCTGCGTCGTGCCGAACAGACGCGACGACACACTCGGTCCCGTCTGCACCACCACGCTCGGCGCGCGATCGTTCTGCGACGCGACCGCAGCCGTCGCACGCTCGACGTTCTGCGTCACCTGCTGCACCGGGCGGATGATCGACCGGAGCCGCTGCTCGGCGCGCGCGAAGCTCTGCGGTGCCGTCATCGCCCACCGCTGTGCGGGTCCGGCGAGCTGATAAGCCCCTTCGGCCACGGCGGCGATGAGCACGAGCACGAGGATCGCCGCACTGATCGGGGGCTTGATGTGCCACGCGAGCATGCGCCGGACGAGTGGGCTCAACAGGAAGTTGAGCAGGAGCGCGAAGGCGATCGGGATGAGGAACTCACGCGCGAAGTACAGCGAGTACAGCACCGCGAGCGCGGTGAGGACCGTCACCTCGATCGATCGGCCGCGTGGACTGCTGACCGCTTGCGCCGTTCGCGAGAGATCCGGTGTGGGCGCCCCAGCATCCACCGGTGCGGCGCTCGCATGCGGGTCGACGTCTGGCACCAACGTGGATTCGGGCGAGCGCGCCGCGTGCTCCACGGCCTGTGGAACGATGCCGGGGTCCTGATCAGCTGTCATCTCTCGTTTTGGATGCACTTTGCTTGCCGAACAGTCCGCCGCTTCAGCGACGGTGCAGGCCATCCGCTGGGTGAGACTTCGCGCGCCGGAACAACTTCCGGCAATGCGGAGAGAGTACTCGTCCCTCGAGAATACGGAAGAGCCCGCAACTACTCCATGGTCGTTCGGCCAATTGAACGAATGACGCGGGACGGCAGAAGCTTCGTTACTGCTGCGCCGCTCGATCGTCTCCGGCGCATCACTGCGGAGCGATTCCCGATGACGGTGCACTACACGCTGATGGGTCAGGGCAAGGTGCTCGCCTACACCGGCGCGGCCTTCCCTGCCGACGAGCTGCCGGCAGGCACCAGCGCGTGGCATCTCATACCGGCCGAGGCGTTCGATCTCGTCGAGCCGATCATCGCGGAGCTCAGCGCGCCGCCTGCATTGGCGCTCGTCGAGGACGTGATCCCCACTCGGGACGACTATCTGCATCCCGCGTGGAGCGAGCAGGAAGCGCAGATGGAGCGGCTGATGAACGAGGCAGCGCGGATCCATCACTTCCGCCTCGTGTTGGAGCGCTACGAAGCGCTGGACCTCGAGCTTCGCGACGGCTCGGGCCGTCGGGTCGCCACGACGACGCTCGTCGTCGCCAAGCAGATGGTGCCCGCGGACACACTGCGCGCGTATGTCGAGGCGGTCGATCCGGAGGAGGCGCGCTGGGTGGATGCGAGCGCCCCATGCTACCTGCTCATGGCGCGGTTCGAGAGCCAGTCGGCGGCGTCTGCCGCCTGACCCCCGTCCGCTACCGCGAGTCCGGCTGCGTGGTGGAGGAGCCCTCCTCGGCAAGATCGAGCAGCTCGCGCGACGACAGGCGCGCCCAGCCGTCGGGATAGCGCCAGATGCGGCGCACGACGGACGGTGAGCTGAAGATCAA
Organism: Gemmatimonadaceae bacterium; assembly: GCA_035265545.1. Lineage (GTDB taxonomy): Bacteria > Gemmatimonadota > Gemmatimonadetes > Gemmatimonadales > Gemmatimonadaceae > AG11. The sequence continues at coordinate 3,675 of DATFOL010000061.1, forward strand.
GCACCGATCCCCGTGGGCCCACGCCTGCGGCGTCTCGACCTCGCGGACGATCCACTCGTTGCCGTGCGCGTCCATCACGACCCGAGTCGCAACATCGCGCGACTCCCGTTCGCCGCGGTCGCGGTTGTCGGGCATCTGATACATCAGGCTCCTTCGGACGTCTCAGGTACCGCCTCATCTGCCTCGATGAAGGGCACGTCCGGAAGCACAACGCAAGATTGTCACCGCATTGGATGAACTCGGGCGACCCTCGACACAGCGGCCCGGCCGGCTCGCGTAACGGGTGTGACGCGATCCCGCCCGATCAGGTCGTGGCGAGCACCCGTGCGAGATGGCCGAGCGCTTCGTCGCGGGAGAGCGGTTCGTCCGAGCCGAGGCCCCCGGCGACGCGAGCCGCGAGAGCCGCATCGGGGTCCTTGAGCAGGTGGCCGGTGAGCACCGCCACGACGCGCTCCCCGCTCCCGATGATCCCACGCTCTACGAGGAGACGCACGCCGGCCACGCTGGCCGCGCTGGCGGGCTCGCAGCCGACGCCGCACGCGTCGATCACGCGCTTGGCGGCGAAGATCTCGGCGTCGGTGACCGCGACGACGTGGCCGTCCGAGAAGCGAATGGCCTCGACGGCCCGATCCCAGGACGCGGGGTCGCCGATGCGGATCGCCGTGGCCGCGGTCTCGGCGCGCACCCGCCGGCGGGTGGCGAAATCGTCGGCGAATCCCGCCGCGAAGGGCGCCGCGCCCGCCGCCTGGACGGCGAGGAGCCGCGGAACGCGGTCGATGAGCCCGAGTGCATGCGCCTCGCGCAGCGCCTTCCCGAAGGCGGCGGTGTTCCCGAGGTTGCCGGCGGGAAGCGCGATCCAGTCGGGCGCCTCCCAGGCGAGCTGCTGGAGCAGCTCGAGCACGATCGTCTTCTGCCCTTCGACGCGGAACGGATTGAGCGAGTTGACGAGATAGACGCCAAGCCGCTCCGAGGCGTCGCGCGCGAGCTCGAGGCAGTCGTCGAAGTCGCCGCGCAGGCGGATCATGTGCGCACCATAGGCGAGCGTCTGCGCGAGCTTGCCCGTCGAGACGCGCCCCTCGGGTACGAGCACGAAGGCCGGGATGCCGGCCTGTGCGGCGTACGCCGCGAGCGATGCGGAGGTGTTGCCCGTGGACGCGCATGCGACCGCGAGCGCGCCGATGCGCCGCGCCTGGGTGAGCGCGGCGGTCATGCCGCGGTCCTTGAACGACGCGCTGGGGTTGTGCCCCTCGTGCTTGAGCCAGAGCTCGTCCACGCCGGCGAAGCTCGCGACAGCCGCGCGCGCGACGAGCGGCGTGTTCCCCTCGGGATGGCTGACGATGTCCTCGGGGCGCGCGGCGGGAAGCACGAGCTCGCGGAAGCGCCATACGCCGGAGCGCTCCGCCGCCGTACCGCGGAAGCTCTCGATCCCCAGACGGTCGTCGAAGCGCGCGCGAAGCGCCGCGCCCTTGGGCAGGGCGAGCGTGTGCTCGACGGCGAGCAGGCCGCCGCAGTTCGGGCAGGTCGCACGTGCCGTGCGGTCGTCGAGCGTGGCGTGACAGGACGCGCAGCGCACGATGCTCGACTGCTCGGCGGCGGTGATCGGGGTCAGCGTTTGCACGGGCATGCTCATGCGGTCTTCACGACCGCGCCGTTGGGGTCGACGTGCGTGACACGAGTGGAACATTCGACGCCGGCGCTCTCGTAGGCCGCGTGCATCGCCGTCGCGACGCGCTCGGCCACCGTATCGTTCGCGGCAAGGGCGAATGCGGTGGGGCCAGCACCCGAGATGGACGCGCCGAGGGCACCCGCCGTCATCGCCGCCTGCTTCGCTTCGAGGAAGCCCGGCAGGAGTGGCGCGCGCGCCGGCTCGGCGATGCGGTC
>DATFOL010000062.1:0-4344 GCA_035265545.1 Gemmatimonadaceae bacterium
AGAATCTAGTCGGGCGGGAAGGGCTCGCTGCGCTGATGTGAGGTTCGTCACAGGACGCGTCAACCCGGGGTGTCGGGTCTGACCGGCACGTCGAGGACGTGAAGCTCCGCGATCGTTCGGTCACCCAGCGCGGTGAGGACACCGAAGTAGACCAGCGCGCCGACCGGCACGCTCACGGCGAGCGACATACCCCGCAACGGCACGATCACCGCGCCCATCACGGCCGCCGCGAGCGCGGGACGCATGAGGGGCGCGACCATGGGGAGTTTGATCCCGGCCCGGCGCACCGCGGTGGCCTCGAGCGCGAGCAGCACGAGCTCGACGACCACCGCGACCGCCACGGCACCCCGGCCGCCGAACACCGGGATCACGAGGACGCTGAGCACGACTCCGATGCAGACTGCGGTGGCGACGCATCGGAGGTCGTCACGCTCGTGATGCGAGAAGTGCAGCACGCGCCGCAGCAGATCGCTGAAGCCCGCGAGCACCACGGTGGCGAGCAAGAGCTGATAGAGCGTCACCGCGCCTGCATAGCGCGACGAGAACACGAGCGTCAGCACCGGGTGCGCGAGCACGGCGCCGCCCACCGCGAGCGGAAGCAGAAGGACCGCGAGCAGCCGGAGCGTCGCGCTGCCCACGATACCGGCGTCGGTTCGACTGGTGGCGCACGCGCGTGCCACCGCCGGGGCGAGCGCCCCTCCGAAGATGGTGCTGACCGCCAGCAGCGCCATCGGGATGCGGTACGCGGCGCCGTACTCGCCGACGACCGCGTCGGGCCAGAAGCGCGCGAGCGTGGCGACCGTGATGGTGTAGGTCGAGCCGCGCAACAGCCGCGACACGCCGATGGGCCACGACTCGAGCGCGACGCGACGCACGAGCGGCGTGCGGACATTGCGAAACGGCGCGCCCGCGCGTGCGCTCACCATCCCGAGCAGTCCGATGGCGGTGAGAAGCTCCGCAGTGCCCTGCCAGAGAGTGACGTACGGCGCGTCTGATGGCGCACGCACGAAGACGACGGCCAGCAACATGACCCCGATGCGCTGCGACGCGGCGGCGGCGGCGACCGGGAGGTTCACGTCGAGCGAGCGAAGGACCCAGTGGCTCTGGAGCGCCATCGCCAGGATCGACAGCAGTCCGAAGGTCAACGCCACGCGTCGATCGGGAGTCGCGACGAACGCGTGGGCGGCAACCACGAGCAGTGTCCCGGCGATCGCGGCGAGGACGAGGCGAAAGGCGACGACGGCGTCGAGCGACTCCCGGACGCGCGACACCGACGCGCTGATCTCGCGCATCCCCCACGTATCCGCGCCCGACTCGACGACCATGCCGAGGTACGTGATCACGGCGGTCGCGAAGATCCAGACGCCGAACCCCGCCGGGCCGAGGACGCGGGCGAGGTATGCCGTCAGCACGAAACCGAGCGCCTGCGCCGTGGTCTCGCCGACGAACAACACGCCCACGCTCCGAGCGACCCGCCGACGTCCGGTGGTCACCGAGCGTGGTCCACGCGGGATGCTGCAAGTCGCGTCACCTGAAGCTTCCCAGATGAGGCGAAGGTTGACGATCTACGGGATCCATGCGCATGGCATGCCTGTGACGAGCACGGGTGCGACGGCGGCACGACGGCGCGGCCGGTCAGGCCAGCTCCCGATAGATGGCCGCCACCGACGCGGCTACCCGCGGCCAGCGAAAGCTCTCCGCCCGCGCACGACCACGAATGCGCAGGCTGTCGGCATCCGCGATCGCTCGCTCGATCCCGGCGGCGATGGCGCGAGGGTCGAGGGGATCGACCAGCACCGCTGCGTCTCCACACACCTCCGGCAGCGCGCCTGCGCTCGCGGCGACGACGGGGCAGCCGGCAGCCATCGCCTCGACGACCGGTACACCGAAGCCCTCGTGCAGCGATGGGATGACCAGACAGCTCGCGCTCGCGTAGAGAGCGTGCAGTGTCCCGTCGGAGACGCGGCCCAGTAGCTCGATGCTGGTGCGGTCGACGCGCACGTCGTTCCACCCCCGCGCGCCCACGATCACGAGCCGCTCCGCTCGGCCCGCCCGGCGAAGCATTCGATATGCCTCGACGAGTCTGGGCAGGTTCTTTCGCGGCTCGATGGTGCCGACGAACAGGATGTAAGGTCCCGCCACCGCCGTCGGCACGGATGGCGTGCCGAAGAATCGCGCCTGGATGCCATTGGGTACGACACGGATCCGCGAATGCGGCACGTGGAGCAGTCGCTCGAGATCGTTGGCGGTATCTCCCGACACGGCGATCACCCGATCCGCCGCGGCGGCCACGCGCGGGAGCGTGTGGCGCAGATAGGAGCGATTCCACGTCGCCATCGTCTCGGGAAATCGGAGCGACACGAGATCGTGGATCGTCACCACGAGCGGCGGACTGCCGCGCCTGAGAGGCGCCCGATTGCTCGGGCAATGAAGCAGATCGGCGCGTGCACGTCCGGCCGCGCGGCGGGCGAGGAAGGGATACCAGATCGTATCCATCACCTTGGGTGGCACGCGTGTCGGCCCGCCGGCGCCATCGCCGAGCGTGACCACGTCGACGTCGCTGCGCTCCGAGAGTGCAGTGGAGAGCTCCATCGCGTAGCGTGCCGATCCACCTCTGGCGTACCGCGTCGGCCACAGGTCGAACGCCACGCGCAATGGTCGTTCGCCAGTCGCAGCCAGCGACGGCAGACCGTGATGGAGAGACTGTGGCACCGTCAGCGTGATGAGGTTGGCGCTCGTGGCGATGCGGTCGGGTCCAACGCCATCGAAGCGGCATCGTGCGCCCACCGGTTCGACTTCCAGTATAACGCGGCGTGCCGAGTGCGCGTGTCGGTGTCGTGCTCGAGGGGCCGCTCGGCGCCCACGTGATGCTCCCTGTCGATGTGCATCCGGCCGCCGAAGGACGATCTCCGTTCCCTTGATGATCGGCCGCGCACTCGCGAACGTTCAGGAATGGAACACGAGATGCGGGACATCACGATCATCGGCGGGGGGCCAGCGGGGCTCTTCGCGCTCTTCTATGCGGGAATGCGCGGGGCGACGGCGCAGATCGTCGACGCCTTGCCGGAGCTCGGCGGTCAGCTCGCAGCGCTGTATCCGGAGAAGTACATCTTCGACGTCGCCGGGTATCCGAAGGTGCTCGCGAAGGACCTGGTGAAAGCGCTGCGCGAGCAGGCCGCGCAGTTCGCCCAGCCCACGCACCTCGGGCAGCGAGTGGCCGGCCTGCACGAGCAGGACAGCCACTTCGTTCTGGAGACTGACACGGACCGGTTCCCGACGCGCGCGATCATCATCGCCGCGGGGATCGGCGCATTCTCGCCGCGTCGTCTGCCGCACGCGAGCGCGGAGCCCTGGTACGGTCGCGGCATCTACGACGTCGTCACCGATCCGCAGGATTATCGCGATCAGCGCGTGGTGATCATCGGCGGTGGCGACTCGGCGTTCGATTGGGCCACCCAGCTCTCGGGTGTCGCGACGCACGTCGCGCTGGTGCACCGGAGCGACCGTTTCCGTGCGCACGGCGCGACGGTCGCCCAGTTCAACGCCGACGTCGCCGCGGGGAGGGCCTCACTGCTCACGTTCCACGAGCTCGTCGACGTCATCGAGCACACGGAGGGGGAGCGGTTCTCGCACATCGTCCTCAAGGACATCAAGGCGAAGTCGACGCGCGAGATCGAGGCCGACGTGGTGCTCCCGATGCTCGGCTTCGTGAGCGACATCGGGCCGATCGCCGAGTGGGGGCTGACGCTTCAGAAAGACGAGATCGTCGTCAACCAGGTGATGGAGACGGGCCGCGCGGGCATCTGGGCGGCGGGTGACGTCACGACCTACCCGGGGAAGCTCAAGCTGATCGCGTGCGGCTTCGGCGAAGCGGCAACCGCTGTGAACCAGGCGGTGCACTGGATCTATCCGGAGAAGAAGGTGGCACCTGGTCACTCCAGCAACATGGCGATCTTCGGACAGAAGGACGATTAAGACTTGAGTGAGTGAGTTAGTGGGATCGTGGGTTGGTGGAAGAACAGCGGTGAGTGGGTGAGTGAGATCGTGGGTTGGTGGGGAACGGCCTCGGGAAGCAAGAGCTTCCCGAGGCCGTTCAACTCACGATCTCACCCTCCAACCAACCAACTCACCAAGTCAATGCGCATCCTTGTTCGACACCAGCACGATCACGGGCCCGCCGTTGGCGTTGAGGCCGAAGCGGCCGGTCGCCGCCTCCGCGCTGAGGTAGCGCACCTCGACGAAGGTGAAGGTGTTCATCGTGGCGAGCTCTTTCACCGGCCGGAGCGGACCGTAGTCCTGCGAGATCTGCGTGGCGCCCGCCGTGGGATCGTTGGGGGTGGTGGG
>DATFOL010000063.1:0-8223 GCA_035265545.1 Gemmatimonadaceae bacterium
CCAGCATCATCTCACACAGATGCGCATCGCAATCTCGACCGGCGGCGGCGACGCCCCAGGTCTGAACGCCGTCATCCGCGCCGCCGCCCTCTCCGCCATCAACCGCGGCTGGGACGTCCTGGGCATCAAACGCGGCTTCGCAGGCCTGATGGGTGAGGACGAGGTCATCCCGCTCACGAAGAACGAGGTCCGCGGCATCGCGCACATGGGCGGCACGATCCTGCGCTCGACGAACCGCGGGAACCCGTTCTTCTATCCGCGCAAGCAGGAGGACGGCAGCTACAAGGAGGAGGACCGGTCGGACGAGCTGATGGAGAACGCGCGCCAGCTCGGCATCGATGCACTGATCTCCATCGGCGGCGATGGCTCGCTCGACATCGCGCGCCGTCTGTGCAACAAGGGAATGCGCATCGTCTGCGTGCCGAAGACGATTGACAACGACGTCAGTGGCACCGTCACGACCTTCGGCTTCGACACGGCCGTGAACACGGCGCTCGAGGCCATCGACAGGTTGCACACCACCGCGGAAAGTCATGATCGCGTGATGGTGATGGAGGTCATGGGGCGCGACGCGGGATTCATCGCTCTGCATGCCGGCCTGGCCGGCACGGCCGACGTGATTCTGATCCCCGAGATCCCGTACGACATTCACAAGGTCTGCGAGAAGATCCGGTATCGCGACTCGGTCGGCCGGCTGTTCTCGATCGTCGTCGTGGCGGAGGGCGCGTTCCCGCGTGGAGGTGAGTCGCACACGCTGGGCGAATCGATGCCGGGGCAAGCGCGCCGGATCGGCGGTGTGGCCGAAGCGATCGCCCGCGAGATCCAGCAGCTCACCGGAAAGGAGACGCGCTCACTGGTGCTTGGCCACCTGCAGCGCGGCGGCATGCCGACTGGCTACGATCGGCTGCTCGCCACGCGATTCGGGGGCGCGGCGGTGCGGGCGATCGCCGACGAGAAATGGGGCCAGATGGTGGCGCTGCAGTCGCCGCACATCGTGACGATCCCGATCGAGGAGGTGCTCGGCGAGGTCAAGCGGGTGGATCCGTCGCACGACGTGGTTCAGACGGCGCGGGCGACAGGGATCAGCTTCGGCGACTGAGGGTACAGAAGAGAACACTGTCGGTGCTCGCGCTGCGGGAGAGAGGACGGCTCTGTCCGTCGAGTAGGACACCCGAACCTTGCGGACGACATCCTAACAGACGAGCCCGGCAGTGCTAACTGTTACGCCGATCAGGAGTTGGCAGTCGGGCAGCATCCGACGGTCCCCTGGCACCCCCCCTGCCTTGTCAGTCGGTGCCGAGCGATGTTCGCCGGCACTGGAGATATCATGAAGCTTCGTACCCTGTTCCTCACGCTCGTTTGCTCGGCCGGCCTGGCCGGAACCGCGCACGCCCAGCAACGGGCGGAGGTCCCCAAGGAATATCGTCCTCCCAAGGGGATGTGCCGGATCTGGCTGGACGACGTGCCGGCGAAGCAACAGCCTGCGCCGACCGATTGTCCGACCGCCGTCCGGAATCGGCCATCGAACGGCAAGGTGATCTTCGGTGACGACTACAAGGACGGGGGCGACAAGGGTGAGAAGCGAGAGGCGCCGTTCATCCGCAAGCTCGTCGGGGACCGCAAGAAGCCGTAACCCTTCGGCGGGCCGCGCACGTTTCTCGCCCTGCGGGCCCGCATGCGCGACGTAAGAGACCAGTACCTTCCGCCCGACCACGACGCCTTCGTCGAGGCGGAGCCGCCCACGGGGCGCGTGATCGTGATCGCTCCGACGCGCGCCGCCTGCGAGACCATCGAGCTCGCGGTCGGACTTCACATCGAGACGTACCTGGAGAAGCACTTCGGCGCTCGCGTGCGCGAGCTCGCACGCTCGCGGCGCGGCTTCGGCATCGTCGCCGGCACGGGGTCCGGGAAGACGCTCGCGATCCGCCCGATCGCCGAGGAGCTGCTCGGCACCATCGAGCTCCGCGTCGGCGTGATCAACCGCGAGCGCGAGGCGACCCCGGACACGCCGAGCTGGAACATCGTCATCGTCACCACGGGCATCGCGCGCCGCTGGTTCCAGGATGGCGACATCCTGCCGCAGGACACGCTCATCGTCGACGAGATCCATCAGACGTCGGCGGAGCTGGAGCTCTGCCTCGCGCTGGGAAAGCGTGTCGGGTGTCGGTTCATCTGGCTCTCGGCGACGGTGGACCCGACGTTCTACCGCACCTACCTGAACAGCGCCGACGTGCTCGAGGTCTACGCCTTCGATCCGCAGAAAGCGGCGAAGGTGGAGGTGGTCGACAAGGAGCCGACCGAGTTCCTCGACGACAAGTTCCTGCAGGGCGTGTACAAGCAGAAGCGCGGCGTCGCGCTGTTCGTGCCGACGCGGAAGGGAGTCGAGCAGGCGGCGGAGTACGTCCGGGAGCGCGCGCCGCGCATCAACACGGCGTTCTATCACGGCGGGGAGCCCATTCGCGTGCTCCGGCCATTTCTCGAGGGAGGAGAGAGCAAGCCGTACTTCCTCGCGATGACGGCAGCGGGCCAGAGCGCGCTCAACGTGCATGGGCTCGACACGGTGGTGATCGACGACGTGCGGTTCACGTCGATCGTCGAGCGTGGCAAGAACGTGCTCACCAAGCTGCACCTCGGCGCGAACGAGATCCTGCAGATGGCGGGGCGTGTGCACGGACGGGTCGCGGGCGGTCGGGTGTTCATTCTCAGTGATCGCGACATCGACTTCTTCTCGCTCAAGCCGACCGAGCCCGAGTTCCAGCTCGCCGGCGACTCCGAGCGCGTGGCGATCACCTGCGCCGATCTTGGCGTCGCCGCCGACGACCTGGAGCTGCCGGTGCCGCTCGATCGCACGTCGTACCGCCGCGCGATCGCGTTCCTCGAGTCACGCGGGATCGTCGAGAATGGACGGCTCACGCGCTACGGCCGCACGGTCGAGGCGATGCCGGTCGAGCGCGAGTGGGCGGAGCTGCTGGTGAACGCGGACGACTCGATGGTGCCGTACCTCGCCGTGATGAGCGGTGTGGAGTCGCTGCACCGGATGACGCGTGAGGAGCGGGACCTCGAGGGGTTGATCCTTCCGGGCAGCGATCATCTCACCGCCTACAACGTCTACGCCGAAGCGTTCAAGGTCGCGGGCTACATCGGTGAAGTGTACGGCTTGCCGCGACATCTCTTCCACGAGGAAGAGATCACCGAGTGGGCGGAGCGGCGCGGCGTGCTCGTGAAGTCGATCGAGGATGCGGCGCTCGGGATGGCGAGCGTGTATCGCGGCCTGAGCATGCAGCTCCCGTCGCACATGCCGATGGCGAACGAGGGGACGCGGCGGCAGTTCGCGCTGCTGCTCGCCGAGTACATGCCGTTCGATCTGGTGATCGACGAGCAGACCTCGTGGGGCGAGGAGGCGCGCGTCTCGAAGACGAGCGTATGCGGCAGCTGGGGGGCGATCGCGGGAGAGCTCCGCTACTTCGCCGACAAGTTCGGACGCCCGCGCGCGTCGATCGAGGGAACGCAGCTCCCGATGGATCTCGTGCGCCGGTTCGCCACTGGCGATGACGCGACGCTCGAGTACGACGGGGAGCGGCGCAAGGCGCCGCTCGTGCTCAAGCGGCGTGTGGAGTACTTCGGCTTCGAGCTCGAGCGCGAAGTCGAGGCGGTGGACGAGTTTCCCGCGGGGCGCGAGGACGAGGCGCGCCGAGTGCTCGCCGACGCGCTGGCGCGCGGCGAGGCGCGGCACTTCTCGGTCCGTGGGAACCAGGCGCACATCGACGCGGTGCGTGAAGCCTGGCGTCGTTCCGGCGGTGCGCTGCCGCGACTCGGACAGGCGGACCTGGCAGCGCTGTATTTGAAGCGACTCGAAGGCGTCCGCTCGCTCACCGATTTCAAGAGCCAGGATCTGGATCTGGCGCGCGACCTCGAGGCGCTGTCGCCACGCGCCGAGCGTGCGCGATACGACGATCTGCCAACGCGAACGACCGTGCGCGACCGCGAGGTGGAGATCGACTACGACGTCGAGGAGACCGACGCCGGTCCGATCGGTGTCGCGCGCCTGCGGCTGCCGGAGAAGATCGCGCGGTCGCTGACCGAGGGAGAGATCCCGGTGCTCGACCGGCCGGTGCGATTCGTGGTGATGCGCGGCCAACGCGGGTCGGTGCGCGCGCGGACGCTCGACGAGCTGCAGACGCAGCTCGATCAGCCATGGACGGACGAAGAGGTGGCGCGGTTCAATCGCAAGCGCGACGAGCAGCGCGATGCGGCGCGCGACCGACGGCGCGATCGCGTCGGCCGAGAGCCGAAGCGTGGGCTACGCGACTCCGGTCGTGCCAAGCGCGTCGGCCGGAACGAGCGACAGGCGCGACGGGATGGCCCATCGTCACCATCGTCGGGCGATGGTGCGGGAGGAACGGAGCGCGGTGGTGGACGGAGCGGACGGCGGGGCGGCGGTCGGGGAGGACGCGGCCCGGGGGGACGAGGGCGGTCGAGACGATAGCGGCGAGCGGATGATGCTGCCCGGCGTCCAGCTCAACTCCTGCCGAGCGCTCGCTCCACCGCGCTCGCTGGCCGCTGCGCCCCCTTCGACGGCACGTCGAGCAGGTACTGATCCTCGCTCACGATGGTGAACCCGCGCGCCAGGTAGTTCGGCAGCGCTTGCGGCGCGTCCAGCGTGCACGTGTTCAACACGATCCGCGACGCGCCCAGCGCAAATCCTTCCTGCGCCGCGCGGGTGAGCAGCCACCCTCCGATCCCGCGTCCGATGAACGCGGGGGCGAGCCCGAAGTACATCACCTCGACGGACCGGTCGATGTGCTGCCGGAACTCGAAATAGCCGGCCGTTGCGCCGTGGACATGAGCCGTCCAGATGTGGACGTTCGGCGAGCTCAGGTAGCGTTCCAACTCCGCCTCGCTCCAGACCAGTCGGTCGCGCCAAAGCCAGAGCTCGCCCACCAGCGTGTAGAGCCCGAGGTACTCGACCGGGGTGATCGGAGACCTTCGGACCAGCTCGACAGGCTCCATGGGGAGGCGGCCTGGACGCAGCTCTTCCGGTCGACGTAGCTCAAGGTGCGTGCGGCGCACGCTCACGCGGGTCCAGGGCTCCTGCGGCATGGGATAAAAGCTAACGCGCCAGCCCGGGTTCGACCCAGCCGCTTGACATTAGGACCGATCGGTCCTAACATAGGGTCGTGAGCAGCCGCCGGAACGCCATCCTCGACGCAGCCGCACGGGTGATCAACGAGCGCGGGTACAGCCATACGTCGGTGGAGGATCTGATCGCCGCCACCGGGCTGAGCGGGAAGAGTCACTTCTATCATTACTTCCCGTCCAAGGAGGCGCTGGGGTTGGCGGTGATCGATCGCCAGTTCGAGCGGTTCACGGAGCGCGGGCTGGCGATCCTCAGCGAGCCGATGATCGAGCCGATCGACCGGCTGTCGTTGTTCATCGACACGCTCGTGGCTTTGCAGCGCGAGCGGGACGGCGGATCCGGGTCGCCGTTCGGCAACCTCGCGGGCGAGCTGGCGGACGCGCACGAGGGGTTCCGGCGTCGGCTCGACGACGTGTTCGACCGTTGGACCGAACAGCTGGACGCGCTCTTGCGAGAAGTCGGACCGCAGCTGCGTGAGGGCGTGGACACGGTTCGACTGGCGCGTTTCATCATCGCCTCGCTCGAGGGCGGGATGCTGATGACGCGCGTCGCACGAGACGTCGCTGTCATGGAAGGGATCGGCGAGGACCTGAAGCGGTTCATCGCGACACATCTGCGCGACGGCGAGGCACGGGGCCTCGAGCGCGCCTCGGCGGGGTGAGGGGGGAGGGGAGGGGAGATCATGTCGGATTCGATCGCAGTCGAAGTGTCGCCCAGGGCGAGCTTCGAGCAGGAAGCGCTGGTCCATCTCGATGCGCTGTACAGCTTCGCCCTCAAGCTCGCGCGCGCGCGCGACGAGGCGGAGGATCTGGTGTCGGACACCGTGCTGCGTGCGTTCGAGCGGTGGGAGCAGTACCGCCTCGGCACGAACATCCGCGCGTGGCTGTTCACGATCCTGTACCACCTGTTCGTGAGCCGGAAGCGGCGCATCGATGCGCGCGAAGTGCCGGAGTCGGATACGGGCCCCGGGCGCTCGACGCGCGACGCGGTCGGTGATGCGGATCCCGAAGGCACGTTCTACGACTCGTTCCTCGACGACGAGATCGTGCGCGCGATCGACGCGCTGCCGGAGGAGTACCGAACCGCTGTCGTGCTGAGCGACATCCAGGAGCTTCGCTACGCCGAGATCGCGGAGATCCTCGGCATCCCTGAAGGGACGGTGAAGTCGCGACTCTTCCGCGGACGTCGCCTTCTACAGCGCAAGCTGCGTGGCTACGCCGAAGAGATGGGATACGTGAAGGCGCTGGCGCTCGCGTCCTAGCGAGCGCCGTCGCTCACGCGTGGAGCTTCATGCGGTGCCGCGCGGCTTTCGCGCGATTTCCGCAGGTCGCCATGTCGCACCACCGGCGACGACCGTTCTTCGTCTCGTCCTGGAAGACGCGCCCGCAGCGCGGGTCGGCGCAGCGGCGCACGCGCCCGAGCTGATCGAGGATCAGCGCATCCGCCGCGCTCTCCACCACGGGGATCAGCAGACCGGCGAACGCGTCTCCCACCGGGACGAAGGCGCGCGCGAAACTGCCATCGCCGCGCAGCTCGACGCGCCGGGTGCCCGCGCTGCGTCCGAGCACGCGATTGATCTCGCTGAGCGCCGAGAGGCGAACGTCGCCCGCGAACACGCCGCGCTCGGCGAGCGCGCGCAGGACCGTGCGCACGCGTCGCGCGTCGCCGAGCACGGCGAGCGCACCAGCTGGTTGCTGCTCCGAACGACGTCGCATCGTGGCGCTGCGCTCCGCGTCGAGCACGTGCGCCGCCTCGAGCCAGAGCACGAAGCGGTCGAAGTCGTGCAGCGCATCCGCACCGCGTACGCCCGTGTCGGTGTTCACGAAGTCGAGCCACAGACGCTCGGCGACGAACGCGAACGCGGGACGTTCACGGCGCTCGGCACTGCCGAGCGTGGACGATGAGAGCTCCAGCGGGGGCGACATCGGGCCAACAATATCCCGGGGTATCGTCGCCAGCAACCAGCCCTTGGGCCACTCGACCGAGCGCGGCTGAGGCTGGCGCCTACGCGTCGTGGGGTTCGTCGACGCGTTCGGCGCTCGGGCTGCATTCGGCACGACGGATGCAAGCGGGATCGTCACCCATCACAGGAGCTCGAGCATGGCACGCAAGCGCGAGATGATCGAACCGAACGAGGGTGAGAAGCGCTTCGCGCGACGCGACGAAGGCGGACGGTTCACGGAAGATCAATCGGACGTCGGTCGCTCGCTGTCGGCGGATCGGCGCAGCAAGTCGAAGACGGTCGTGCCCAAGGGCATGGGCGATCGCGGCGATCAGAAGAAACCAAAGAAGCGCTGAGCCGCGGCACGAACTTGGTTGCTGCGAAGGCTCCCCGTTACGGGGAGCCTTCGCGCTTCCATCAGCTCCCAGCTCTACTGCGAGAACGGATAACCGCGCGCCAGCAGCCCGGCCAGCGTGCGGTCGTGGCCATAGATGTCGTCGTAAAAGAAAACCCGCCCATCCTCGCGCGCAACCGCGGTGGCGTAGACGATGTGGACCGGTACGGGGCGAGGCAGGTTCACCTGTTCGGGACGAGTCTGTGACATCGCCGCCGCGATTCGTGTCGAGTCCCAGCCGGGCAGCCCGCGCAGCAGGAACTCGGCGAGACGCGCCGGTTCCGCGAGACGGATGCAGCCGTGGCTCACGTCGCGACGCGCGCGCTCGAACGCCGCCTGCGCCGGAGTGTCGTGGAAGTAGACGTTGTGCGCGTTCGGGAAGATGAACTTGACCCTGCCGAGGGAGTTGGTCGGTCCGGGCTGCTGACGAATGCGTGCGTTGCCCGCGGCGACAGCGGCGAGCGTCGAACCGCTGGTGGGCAGGATGCGCCCGCGGCCGTCGACGATCTCGTAGTTGCCGCGGGAGAGGTAGCTGGCGTCGCGCCGTGCCTTGGGAAGGATCTCGCCGCGCGTGATGCTCGGCGGCACGTCCCAGTACGGGGAGAAGATGAGGTAGCGCAGCGAGTCCGAGAACACCGGCGTTCGATGGTTGAACGCGTCGCCCACGGCGACGTCCATGCTCAGGAGATCCGCCTCGCGGTCGCTTGCGGAGGAGAACGCGTGCAGGCGGAACGCCGGCACGTTGACGAT